>JANXSV010000428.1 GCA_025356505.1 Methylovirgula sp. | reverse complement strand
AACACCGAACCTCACGGTTCCTCATGCGGAACTTCTCAATAGGGCTTTCGTGCTTGTTCCGCTGCTGGAGTTGAAGCCTGATTTGAAATTAGGCGGCAAACCTGTGCGGGAGGCTTTGGCGCGCCTTGACGCCACGGACATTTTGCCGATTGCTCATTCAGCGGTTGCAAAGGCGATATAAGCTTGGCGTAAAGCAAGCGTCAGAGGGCCCGGCTTGCCAGTTCCGATCAGCTTATCATCTATAGCAACAACAGGCATTACGAAGTTTGTGGCTGCGGTGATGAAGGCCTCGTCTGCGCTGTAGGCCTCCTCAAGTGTAAAAGCACGCGACGATAGCTTCAAGCCAAGCGGTGCAATCATGACAATCAAAGCCTTTCGAGTAACGCCGGGCAAGATCGCATTCGATAGGGGCTTTGTGATAATTTCGCGATTTTTGATGATGTAGGCGGAAGAGGCGCTACCTTCAGTAACTTTGCCTGCGCGGATCATCCACGCCTCCTGCGCCCCCGCAACAGCTGCAGCCTGTTTGGCAAGCACTTGCGCCAGCAAAGATGTGCTCTTGATGTCACATCGTTTCCAACGCAGATCAGGAGTCGAAACCACTTTAATGCCCGTTTCGGCCCAAGGATTTTTCAACACAGTCTTTGCTTGCGTGAACATCACGAGACTAGGTTCCGACGTTGCGGGAAAGCCAAAATCGCGTTCTGCGGCCCCGCGGGTGATTTGCAAGTAGATCAGCCCTTCCTGCAAATCATTTGCAGCGATCAAATCGTGGTGGATTTGATGCAGGCGCTGTTGCGTGACTGGATTTGCAAGTCCGATTTCGCTCAACGAGCGTTTTAGCCGCTTGGCATGATTTTCGAAATCAACGAGGCGGCTGCTTATAACTGCGGTGACCTCGTAAATGCCATCTCCGAAAAGGAAACCGCGATCGAGGATCGACACTTTTGCTTGGTCGAGTGGCACCATCTCACCGTTCACATATGCAATTCTCGACACGCATCGCTCCAGACTAAGTTCAAGTCGCCGCTTCGGCCAAGCATGTGTCTAGTCGAGTTTCACGCCCAAAACCAGCGCATCAACAAGCACTTGACGCTCTTCGGGGGTGATTTCGGTAAGATTGCCTGGGGGCATGGCATGCGAGAGCCCAGCTTGAACGCCAATTTCGTGCAGATGCTGAGCAATATGCTCCGGCGTATCCAGCTTTACACCTTTTGGTGCGGCGTGGATACCTTCCCATACAGGAACCTCAGCGTGGCACATGCTGCACCGGCTTGAGACCACATTGGTAACGTCGGAAAAGGCCACCTTAACCGAAGGGGCAGCTTGTGCTTGCGCCTGTGCTGAACTGCCGAATGCGCTTAGCGCCACGATTGCCAAAAAGCATTGAGCAGCGATGAACCAAGGCCACAAGGGCATCGATTCTGTTTTGTGCATGGTGTTAAATGCGTGCCGGATACTCGTGCCGAGGATAATGACCAGGGCAAGAATGGCCCAGCTGTAAGATGTGGCGAAGGCCAGAGGGTAATGATTGCCGATCATGACAAAGACTACAGGCAAGGTGAGATAGTTGTTGTGGAGCGAACGCTGCTTGGCGATTGCGCCAAGGCGGGGGTCTGGCTTTTCGCCGCGTAAAAGCGCCGCAACGACGATGCGCTGGTTTGGCATGATGACCAAAAAGACGTTAGCCACCATCATTGTGCCGATCAGGGCACCCATCTGCATGAAAGCTCCGCGACCACTAAAAATGTGGTTGAAGCCGTAGCTTAGGACGATAAGAAACGCGAACCCGGTCAGGGCCAATGCAAGATCGCTGCGGGCAAGGCGCGACCGGCAAAGTTGATCGTAAATAACCCACCCCAGAGCCAATCCGCCAACTGAAATGAACACAGCCTTCAGGGGCGATAAGGCTAGAACCGAACGATCAATCAAGTAAAGATTGGCGTTCAAATAATACATTAGCACCAGCAGCGAAAACCCGGAAAGCCAGGTCGTGTAGGCCTCCCACTTAAACCATGTCAGGTGATCGGGCATTTGCGACGGGGCAACCAAATATTTGACCATATTGTAAAAGCCGCCGCCGTGTACCTGCCACGCTTCACCATAGGCACCTTCTGGCAGATGGCTGCGCGGGCGGAGGCTCAAATCGAGGTGAACAAAATAAAATGAGCTGCCGATCCAGGCAATTCCGGCAATGACATGCAGCCAGCGCACTGCGAAATTCAGCCACTCGGTGAGGATAGGGATCAATATCATCGGGGTCCTGCCTAAAAGCTGACGAATATTATCAGATCAATTCTAAAATGCATCTTGTGTGCCATGCTCCACAGTTTCGCATAATTTGAAACCATGCCCATGTGGTGCGGTAGCACTACAGTCTTATAATTCGGCAGACTTCGCCTTTTTTGCTTGCGGGCGCATCCGGCGCACGCACAATCAGACATTGCGCCGCGGCAAGGGTACTTAGCATAGACGAATCCTGAACTGGAAACGCTGTAGCCACGGGTGGATCGCCCGGCACGAGGGTGGCGCGCAAATAATCCTGACGATGATCGTTTGCCGCTACGGACTCCCCAAGAACGGCGGTGGATTGAAAAATGTCTTCGCTATGGGTCTCACCGGTCAAAGCGCGCAGGAGTGGCTGCAAAAACAATTTGGCGCACACATATGAGGCAACCGGATTTCCCGGCAGGCCGAGAATACGGGTGGTTCCAAGATGACCGTGCATAAGCGGTTTGCCGGGACGCATTGCGATTTGCCAAAAACTGAGCTGCATGCCTTCGGCCGCCAGAGCTTTTTGAACCAGATCGTGATCGCCAACGGAGGCACCGCCGAGCGTTACCAGAACATCGATATTTTCCGAAACTGCGCGTCGAATTCCCGCTTCGAGATCGGTAAAGTTATCGCGCGCGATTCCCAGATTTATGGCTTCGCCACCGGCTTCGCGTACAAGCGCTGCCACGGAAAAACTGTTGGAACAAATGATCTGGTCGCTGCTCTGAGACTCTCCAGGAAAAGCGAGTTCGTCGCCTGTTGCCAAGATCCCAACCCTTGGACGCCGCACAACAGGCACCTTTGCCATATCAATCGCGGCGGCGAGGCCAAGCTCGCGGCTTTGCAGGCAAGTCCCTGATTTCAGCAGCACATCACCTGTTGAAAAATCCAAACCGGCGACACGTATATGACGACCGAGCGGTTCCGGGTCGAGCACAGAAACGTGGTCGTATGAGCGCGCGACATTTTCTTGGAGGATCACGGTGTCCGCGCCAGCAGGCACCGGAGCGCCTGTAAAAATCCGCACACATTCATTCGGGCCTACAGTGCCTGAAAAGCTATGGCCGGCGGCACTTTCTCCAATCAGTGTCAACTTCGCAGGCGCAGAGGTAATGTCCTGGTGCCTCACCGCATAGCCGTCCATGGCGGACGAATCAAACGGCGGTTGTGTACGCTTCGAATGCAAATCCGCGCTCAGGATGCGACCCTGCGCGTTCCAGAGAGGTACAAATTCAGTAGTCTTGGCGTAGGAGCCAAGGTCAAGAATGCGCACGAGTGCTTCTTCTACGGCAAGGAGATTAGAATGCCGCTTCATGGCGCCAGCCAATGGCCTGACTTGCCACCCAGTTTTTCAACAAGATGAATGCCCTCAATGCGCATGCCTTTGTCGGCCGCCTTGACCATATCGTAAATCGTCAGACAGGCGACCGCGACTGCGGTCAGTGCTTCCATTTCCACACCGGTTTGGCCGCACACCTTGACCGTTGCGGCGACAATGAGTCCCGGCAATTTTTCATCAATTTCGATGTCCACCGACACTTTCGTGATCATGAGCGGGTGGCAAAGGGGAATAAGATCATGGGTTTTTTTGGCGGCCATAATTCCGGCCAAGCGCGCAGTTCCCAGTACATCGCCCTTTTTAGCATTGCCGGATTTGACTAAGGCTAGCGTGGCATGGGTCATCACCACATGGCCTCTGGCTGTAGCGCTGCGGTGGGTGGTGTCTTTCTCACCAACATCAACCATATGCGCTTCACCCGTTTCCTTCAGATGGGTGAGTTCGCTCATGACAAGCCGGTCAGAAGCGTACGGGTTGCGGCAGCAACATCGCTTTGCCGCATCAGACTTTCTCCGACAAGGAAAGTGCGGATGTCGCTTGCGGCAAGGCGGCTGCAATCGGCATGACCGAAAATGCCGCTCTCGGAAACGACGATATGCCCCCTCGGGATGCGTGATTTAAGGCGTTCAGAAACATCAAGCGAGACTTCAAAGCTACGTAAATCACGATTGTTAATGCCTATGAGCCGAGTTTCCAGACGCAGAGCACGATCAAGCTCTTTTTCGTTGTGTACTTCAACCAAAACGTCGAGAGCAAGGTCATGGGCGGCCTTGTTCAGCGCCTTTGCTTCGTCGTCATCGACGCAGGCCATGATGATCAAAATGCAATCCGCACCCCAGGCTCGCGCCTCAAAAACCTGATAGGGCTCGAATAAAAAGTCCTTGCGCAACGCAGGTAAGTGGCTTGCTGCTCTGGCTTGCGTGAGATATTCCGGTTTTCCTTGAAAACTTGGCTCGTCAGTAAGAACCGAGAGGCAGGCAGCGCCTCCCGCCTCATAGGCTTTGGCGAGCTGCGGTGGATCAAAGTCCGCGCGGATTAAACCCTTTGAAGGGCTGGCTTTCTTGATCTCGGCGATCAGCGCATAAGAGCCTGAGTTCAGCTTTGTCTCAAGGGCTTTGACGAACCCGCGCGGAGGAGATTGCTCGTGCGCTTTACGCTCCAACGCATGGAAAGGCATACGGACCTTTGCCGCTGAAATTTCCCGACGTTTGTAACTTTCAATCTTAAGCAGGATATCCGGCATTTTAGTCCTTGTTTGAGGCCAAAATCAGCTTTTCGAGCGTTATGCTAACCTTGCCGTTGTCGAGGGCATGTTGTGCATAAGCAACGCCCTCTTGCAATGTTTCAGCCCTTTGAGCAACGACGAGTGTCGCTGCGGCATTGAAAACCGCGATATCACGATAAGCATTTTTTGCGCCGGTAACAACGGCTCTCAAAGCCGCCGCATTAAAATCCGGATCGCCGCCTTTTAGATCTTCGGAAGTTGCAACGGCCAGCCCCACGTCGGAAGGCGCAATCTGAAAGGAACGTATAGTGCCGTTTTCCAGCGCCACGACTTTTGTCGGGCCTGTTGTGGTGATTTCGTCTAAGCCATCCGAACCGTGAACTAGCCAGACCCGCTGCGACCCGAGGTTTTTTAGCACATTTGCGAGCGGTTCAAGCCATATGCTCGAATAAACGCCGAGCAATTGGCGTTTGACTCCCGCAGGGTTTGAGAGCGGGCCAAGCAGATTGAAAATGGTGCGCGTTCCAAGCTCACTACGCACCGGGCCGACATGGCGCATAGCTGCATGGTGCGTTTGCGCCATCATGAAACCAATTCCTGCAGCGCTCAGGCAGTGCGCTACGGCTTCCGGCGTGATGCCTATTTTCACGCCCAGCGCCGTGAGTATGTCCGAAGAGCCGGATTTGCTCGAAGCGGCGCGATTACCATGTTTTGCTACAGGCACGCCGCAGGCCGCAACGATGAGGGCCGCGAGGGTTGATACATTGTGCGAACCCGCGCCATCACCCCCGGTTCCAACGACATCGATTGCGTTTTCCGGAGCCTCAACGCGCAGCATTTTTGCGCGCATGGCAGCCACCGCGCCGGAAATTTCGTCAATGGTTTCTCCGCGCGTGCGCAGCGACATGAGAAACCCGCCAAGCTGAGCCGGCGTGACTTGCCCCGATAAAATTGTGTCGAAGGCCAACTCGCTCTCTGAGCGTGTCAGGCTTGAACCCGCAGCCACCTTGGCGATGAGTGGTTTAAACCCTTCCATGTTCAGGCCTGCGCCTGAGCAGCGCCACGAACATGTGCCTTATTCCAGTCAGCAGCAAGGTCGAGAAAATTCTGGAGAATCTGGTGGCCGTGTTCGGACAAAATGCTTTCCGGGTGAAATTGAACCCCGTGCACCGGCAGAGTTTTGTGTGACAGGCCCATAATGACCCCGTCATCGCTGCGAGCCGTAATTTCCAGCGCATCAGGCAGGGTTCGGGGTTCCACTGTGAGGGAATGATAGCGCGTACCTGCAATTGGGCCGTTGATACCCCGGAAGACCTGACGTGCTTCGTGGTGAATCATACTCACTTTACCATGCATAGGGGAGGGAGCACGAATGACATCGCCGCCAAAAGCGTCGCCGATAGCTTGATGTCCGAGGCAGACCCCAAATATCGGGATGTCTTTCGAAACTGCCTCAATCAACTCAAGGCATATTCCAGCCTCTTTGGGAGTACAGGGCCCCGGAGACAGCACAATAGCATCAGGATTGGCTGCTATGACCTGCGCGACGGTGATTTTATCGTTACGATGAACGTCCACCTCGGCTCCCAGAGATCCAAGGTAATGCACAAGGTTCCAAGTGAAACTGTCATAATTATCGATAAGCAGCACGCGCATAGCCAATACCCTTTTGGATAGCACTCTTGTCTCTTGTGCTTGGTCTGGCGTCAAGCTTTTAGGCGAAGAGCAGACGCAAGCCAACAACCGCGAGTACAGTCGCCAGAATTGGCCGCAATATGCCGTCCGGAAGCCTGGGTGCGAGCCTGCTGCCGATAATAATCCCGGGGAGCGAGCCGATGAGAAGTGAAAACAGCATCATCCAATCGACCGAGCCGAGCCACCAGTGGCCAAGTCCCGCGATGAGCGTAAGAGGTACTGCGTGAGCGATATCCGACCCAACAATCTGCACCGTTGGTAGCTTTGGATATAGGATGAGGAGCGCCGTCACTCCAAGTGCCCCTGCGCCCACGGAGGACACCGATACCAACGCGCCCAGAGCAGCGCCTGTTGCTATGGTCAGAACTGCGGTGCGAACTGGATTTTCGGGGCCTGAGTTTGTCGCGGCGAATTTTAGGATTTGCTTGCGAAAAATCAGCGACAGGGATGTCAGCAACAAAGCGATCCCGAGGAACATGGAAATAGTCGCGGAGGTTTTGCTGCTTGTCAGGCCAAAGGTGCGCAACAACAAAATTGTCAAAATTGTAGCGGGGATCGATCCCAAAGCCAGTCTGCCAACCACTTTCCAGTTGATGGTTCTGGATATGCCATGCATTAGCGTCCCGGCTGACTTAGTGGCAGCGGCATAGAGCAGGTCTGTGCCAACGGCTGTGGCGGGGTGAATTCCGAAAAGCAAAACCAGAATGGGGGTCATGAGCGAGCCACCGCCTACGCCGGTTAAACCAACAATCATGCCGACAAAAAAGCCTGACAGCGGATAGAGGGGGTCTATTGACGTCAGAAACGACATTTGCTGATCTCCAGTACAAGCCACCAAAGACTGAAATTGTGTCGAAATGTCAACTTTAAAAATCTACTAAAATTATATATTTATCGAGCAAGTAAGTGGGGGACGGGACTTAAGGTGTTTGTAAATCGAAACAGCCCCGCTTTGGGCGGAGCTGTTTTAGTTGTCAAAACTTTATAGATCTAGCGATCGCCCAACGAACCATCAGCTTCTGCCAAAGCCTTACCAACTTCAAGGCCGAGATCGTCCATGGTGATTTCCTCACGCACGTTGATGGCCTCGCCCTTGGCCTGACGTTCGGCTTCACCAGCGGAACGCGAAACGTTGACGCTGATCTTGACTTCAACTTCGGGATGCAAATGCACAGGTACGGTATGAATGCCGACATTCTTAATCGGTGTGGCAAGTTCAACCTGCGAACGCGGAATTTCAATACCTGCGGCAGTGATCGCCTCAGCAATGTCGCGCGCAGAAACTGAGCCGTAAAGCTGGCCGGTTTCACCAGCCTGACGGATGATGATGTATGTTGTGCCGTCAAGCTTTTCTGACACGGCAACAGCCGCAGTCTTGAGTTCCTGATTGCGGGCTTCGAGCGTCACGCGCTGGGTTTCGAACTTCTTGGCATTGCCTTCGGTTGCGCGAAGTGCCTTGCCGCGCGGCAAGAGAAAATTACGCGCAAAACCGTCTTTTACTTTGACGCGTTCGCCCATTTGACCGAGCTTTGCGACACGTTCCAACAAAATAACTTCCATTTTACTTCTCCATTTGATGCGGGTTTTAATTTTGGGGTTTCGGATCTTCTGCATCGGGGTTGTTCCGACGCAGGGGATGAAAAGCATCGAAAAGACCGATGCCGGCGGCAATTGCGAGCGGCCAGAGGCTCAAAAACACAATGCCAAAATAAACGATGGTCAATAGTACGCCACGAAGCGGTATTGCTCGACTGGTGAAATGGATCACCGCTAAGCCCTGAAGCGCGAAAGCGGTGACGATCCCAACGATGACCATGCCCGATGCGAGCGCGAGTGATTGGCTGCCGAAAAACAGGCTGGTGCCGAGCAGCATCACGAAAATTGCAAGAACCGCAAGCACATCTGGGGGCAGGGAAGTCTCAGCGGATATCGAAGGAAAAACCCTGTCTAGCTTCCCGGAAGCTTGAACCACGCGCGCTGCCATCCAAAAACAGACGCTAAAAAACAAAACCTGCATGGCTGTCGAGACAAAAGGAACAGCATGGGCAAAAACTTGCGCGACGTCTTCGAAAGTGACCGAAGGCGGTAGCTGCGGGCCTTTGGCGAACATCTCTTGAAGCACAGGAAGGAAGCGTTTTGCGACCTCATTTGAGGCATTGTCGTAACCGCCATTTTGGCTGGCCCAAATCGCAATGTCAGTCATTGAAACAAAAATTGAAATCCATGTGAGCCATGC
>JANXSV010000403.1 GCA_025356505.1 Methylovirgula sp. | reverse complement strand
GAGCGCTGAGCCTTCGCCGACGTTCTTTTCGAACACTTCGCCGTAATTGCCAACCAGCTTAACGATGCGGAAAGCCCAATCCTTGGTCAGGCCGAGATCTTCACCGAACTTACCTTCGATGCCGAGCATACGCTTGACTTCAGGATTGTCCGATTTCATCTTTTCGTCGACGTTGCCCTGAGTGATGCCGAGCTCTTCGGCGTTCAGCATGGCATATTGCGACCACTTCACGATCGACGCCCACTGATCATCTCCGCGGCGCACTGCTGGCCCCAATGGCTCTTTCGAGATGATTTCCGGCAGAACGATGTGTTCGTCCGGCGCTGCCATCTTGACGCGGTTAGCCGCGAGGCCCGACGCATCGGTTGTGTAAACGTCACAGCGGCCCGAATCATAGGCCTTGATGGTTTCATCGTCGGTGGCAAACACCACGCCTTCGTATTTGATTTTGTTGGCGCGGAAATAATCGGCGAGGTTCAGTTCGGTTGTGGTGCCCTGCTGAACGCAAATGGAGGCGCCATTGAGCTCAAGCGCTGAGGTCACGTTCAACTTCTTACGCACCATGAAGCCCTGGCCGTCGTAATAGTTCACGTCGGTAAAGACGATACCGAGCGACGTATCGCGCTGCATGGTCCAGGTCGAATTACGGAACAACACGTCCACTTCGCCGGACTGCAAGGCCGTAAAGCGATCCTTCGCAGTAAGCGGAACAAACTTCACCTTGGTCGGATCGTTGAAGATGGCTGCTGCGATGGCGCGGCACCCGTCCACATCGAGCCCGGTCCAGTTGCCTTTGTCGTCAGGAAAACCAAAACCCGGCAGACCCGGATTGCTGCCGCACACCAAGGTGCCGCGCTGTTTTACCTGATCCAGCGTGCCTGCACTCGCGGCAGCTATGCCAAAGGCGGCTGCGGCCAAAGCCACTGCCGAGGCAATAATTTTTATCATAAAACTCTCCCTCTCACCAAAACAACGCGCTGGCTTTCGGCCTTTGCCGATCAACCAGCATGATCAGGCATATCAGGACGTTTCACCGCAATGGTCAAGTACGGATTGCTGCACAAAAAACAGAATTGAGGCTTGCAATGGCGGTTGCGAGACGTTTACCTCTGATCCTGCGCACAGATGCGCTGACAATTTCGAGAATGACGCCGATATGTCCAAACTGAGCGATGAAACCAAGAAAAAATTGCGCAGCCGCACCAAATTAATCTACGCTGGACGCCAGCCGCACGAGCAATTCGGCTTTGTGAACACGCCCATTTATCGCGGATCGACTGTGCTTGCGGCAACGGTTGCTGAATTATCGAGCAGTGCCGGTGCGGGGTTGCAATTTACCGGTAGTCCCTACCGGCGCGACGGACAGCCGCCGCGCTACATTTATGGCACCAAAGGCAATCCGACGGTTGAGGCGCTGCAAACAGCTTGGACTGACTTAAGCGGTGCGGCGGGCACAGTGCTGACACCCTCCGGACTGGCGGCGATCACGGTGGCTTTTCTCGCTGTCGTCAAAGCCGGAGATCATATTCTGGTGACCGATAGCGTCTATCGTCCCACTCGGGTGATGTGCGAGGGGGTCCTCAAGCGTTTAGGCGTCGAGACAACCTATTACGATCCGGCGCTCGGGGCCGATATCAAATCTCTCATGCGCCCAAACACAAGCGTGATATTTGCCGAATCGCCCGGCTCGCAGACCTTTGAAATTCAGGATATTCCGGCCCTGGCCGAGGTGGCACATGCCCACGGTGCCTGCCTAATGTTGGACAACACCTGGGCGACACCTTTGTTTTTCCCGCCACACGAGCGCGGCGTCGACATTGCCATTGAAGCAGGCACAAAATATCTCGGTGGTCATTCGGACCTGTTGCTGGGTCTGACGTCCGCGAATGAAAAATATTGGAAGCGGCTGCGCGACACTTTCGACGCTTTCGGCATATGTGCCGGATCCGAAGATGTGTTTCTCGCCCTGCGCGGGCTGCGCACCATGGAACTACGTTTAAAGGAAGCCGAAAAACAGGGGCTCGCCATGGCGCAATGGTTCAAAGCCCGTGCGGAAGTGGCCCAGGTGCTGCACCCTGCTCTGCCGGAGTGTCCCGGTCACGCGCTGTGGAAGCGCGATTTCACCGGCTCCAGCGGCTTGTTTTCGGTGGTTCTCAATCCGGCTTCAGAGGGAGCCATTGCGGCCATGCTCGACGGGCTGGAATTGTTCGGAATGGGCTATTCGTGGGGCGGATTTGAAAGCCTGGTCATCCCGTTTGATGCGAAATCATATCGCAGCGCGACGGTTTGGAAACCGGTAGGCCCTGCCCTGCGCTTCCAGATCGGCTTTGAAGACGTGTTGGATTTGCAGGATGACTTGGCGCGCGGTTTTGAGCGCCTCAGGTCAGCGAGCTAGTGCGGACAGGGCCGCGTTGCACTGCCGCAGCTTAGCCCTCACACCGCTTTTTTCTCCGCTTCACTTGCTAGCGGATAGCGCGACAGGACATCTGTTTCAGTCACGTCACGGTGGTTGCGGGTATATTGCTCGCTCGCTTGGCGCAGCGGCTGGTAATCCCACGGGTAGAGTTTGCCTTTCGTGAGCGCCTGAAACAGGGTAAGCCGCGCTTTCTGGCTGTTGAGCACGCGTGTATTAATCTGCGCCACATCGAAACGCGCTTTGAGCACGGCGCGAAATGCCGTCACTCTGGCTTTTTGCTGGGGGTCTTCGGCAAGATTATGGCTTTCAAGCGGATCATTTTTCATATCGAAAAGCTGCTCGGGGTCGGTACCACAGGCGATATATTTCCACCCCTCCTGCCGGATCATGTGCATGGGATAATGCACCCCCTCAGCCAGATATTCGCCAATGGTCACCGCGCCGGGTTGGCTTTCGCCCTCCAGCAGCGGCAGCAGAGAGCGGCCATCAATGGGCGAGGCGAGCATTTCAGAGCCGCCCTTTCCGGCAAAATCCACCAAGGTGGGGAGTATATCCGCCAATGAGATAGGGGCGGCTACTCTGTGCGGTTTAAACCGATTTGGCGCATGCACAATGAATGGAATGCGCGCGGCAGGGTCGCGGTAGCTCATCTTGTACCACAGCCCACGCTCGCCGAGAAAATCGCCGTGGTCGGACGTCAAAATGATGATGGTGTCCTCATCGAGATTGCAGGCTTTGAGCGTCGCCACCAGCTTCTGCACATGGCTATCAATGTAAGAAATGCTGGCATAGTAGCCATGACGGGATTTGCGGATGTCCGCTTCGTTGATGTCGTATTCCTGCATGGCGCAGACTTCATAAAGGCGGCGGCTATGGGCATCCATCTCGTCCGGCGGCAGCGCCGCCACTTTGGGAAGATCGATGTCCTCATCCTTGTAAAGGTTCCAGAATTCGGGCCGCGCGGCATAGGGATCGTGCGGATGGGTAAAGGAGACGGTGAGGCAAAACGGCTTTTTTTCCGCCGCGCGGGCGTAATCATAGAGCTTGCGTTGCGCCAGAAATCCCACTTCATCATCATATTCGAGCTGATTGGTGATTTCCGCGATACCTGCCTGCTTCACCGAGGTCATGTTGTGATACCACCAGTCGATGCGCGCGCCCGGCTTGCTCCAGTCCGGCGTCCAACCGAAATCCGCCGGATAAATGTCCGTGGTCAGGCGCTCCTCAAAGCCATGAAGCTGATCGGGCCCGACAAAGTGCATCTTGCCCGAAAGGCAGGTGCGATACCCTTGCAAACGCAAATAATGCGCGAATGTGGGCACTGTGGCAGGAAATTCCGCGGCATTATCGAATACGCCAGTGGTCGAGGGCAGACAGCCGGACATGAATACGGCGCGCGCCGGAGCACATAACGGGCTGTTGGTATAGGCGGCATCAAATACCACACCTTGCGCGGCGAGCGCGTCGATAGCTGGCGTTTTTACGACTTTGTGGCCGTAAGCGGGCAGGTATTGCGCCGCAAGCTGGTCAGCAATAATGATGAGGATATTGGGTTGTTTGGTCATGTGAGGCCCGCATGTAAATAGTCTCCCGTGAGACTGACATAAGCTGACGCGCAAACGCGACACATTTCGCCGCATTCAAGCAGCGAGCGTCATTTCAGCAATTTCATCGCCATGAAAAGCCACATCGCTAGGCGGCGCTGCCCCAGCATTCGGCAAAAACAGTCGCGGCGATAAGGCCTTTGTCACCGGCGGTATCAGGAAGGTCAACGCGCTCGATTCGGGTTGAAACATCTACCGCAACAGCACCAAGATCAGCCGCTTGTGCGCGGGCCTCGTCGATAGCCGAAGCCGTCGCCTGCGCCAGCGCCTGTGTGGCGTCAAAGCTCTCGACCGGAGCGCCGGAAGCGTGGATGCGGTAATGGCCGACGCCCGTTGAGGTGATTTCGACGATGGCCTGGACTTTGATCACGCCCGCCGCCGCACCAACGGCATTGGCAACGTCGCCAAATTGCGGCAAAACCACCTCCGCTTGCATACGCTTGCCAAGTTCGGGATAAAACACCGGTGCGGGCCCGCCAAC
>JANXSV010000402.1 GCA_025356505.1 Methylovirgula sp. | reverse complement strand
CTATGCCCACCTCGCCATTGCCCTGTGCCGCTGCATGAACATTCCGGCGCGCTATTGCACCGGCTATCTCGGCGATTTCGGCGTTCCTGTGGACCCGAATCCCATGGACTTTTCCGCTTGGTGCGAGGCCTTTATCGATGGCCGCTGGTATAGCTTTGACGCAAGACACAATATTCCGCGCATCGGCCGCGTATTAATGGCGCGCGGCCGCGATGCCGCCGATGTGGCGCTCTCCACGGCCTTTGGCGTGGCAAACCTGATGAAGTTTGAGGTGGTGACAGTTGAAGATATGGAAATGAGCGCGGCGGGGTAGATCGCACTTTTAAAATTCAGAAGTTTATTCTAAACCTCCGGCATGACTCAAAATACCCCGCCAAAATTGATCACCGCCGCCATTCTTGTGATTGGCGATGAAATACTCTCCGGCCGCACCAAGGACAAAAATATCGGCTACATCGCCGAATATTGCACCAGTATCGGTATCGATGTGAAAGAGGTTCGCGTCGTTCCCGATGATGAGGCCGAGATCGTCCAAGCCATCAATGCGCTGCGTCACAAATTCACCTATCTGTTCACCACGGGCGGCATCGGCCCAACTCATGATGACATCACCGCGGATTGTGTGGCCAAGGCTTTCGGCGTCACCATTGACGAAGACCCGCGCGCGCTGGCCATGATGATGGAGCGCTATAAGCAAGAAGACCTCAACGCCGCCCGCCGCCGCATGGCGCGTATTCCTGCCGGTGCGGATTTGATTGCCAACCCCGTGTCGAAAGCGCCGGGCTTCAAAATTGGCAACGTCATCACCATGGCCGGTGTGCCGCTGGTGATGCAGGCGATGCTTGACGATATCAGCGCCAAGCTGGAAACCGGCGTCAAAATGCTATCGCAGACGCTGGAGGCAGGCGGCCTGCCCGAAGGCATTTATGGCGCGGCCTTGGGTGACGTCGCCGCAGCAAATGCCGAGGTGTCCATCGGCTCCTATCCGTCATTCAAAGACGGTAAGTTCACCAATCAAATTGTTATCCGTGGACGCAGCGAATCAGCCATTGCCGCCGCTGCAAAAGCTGTGCAAGACATGGTCGCAAATCTGACAGCGGACAAAAATCCGCTGTAATTAAGGCTCTTCCCGTCACGATCGAAGGATCGGCGCACCAATGCGTCGCTCTCCTTCTTGGTGAGGATTAGGCCAAAACGAAGAAGAGCCAACATGTCTGAACCTCTCTCCCCCAAGGCCTTCCCCGTTTCATGGGATCAGTTCCACCGCGATGCGCGCGCTCTGGCATGGCGTCTGTCCGCCGCCGGCCCTTTTGACGCGATTGTTTGCATCACGCGCGGTGGCCTTGTGCCAGCTGCCATCGTCTCGCGCGAACTTGGTATCCGCATGATCGAAACCGTATGCATTGCCTCCTATCATGATTATCAGAACCAATCCGGTCTGAAGGTCATCAAGGGCATCGCCGATGCAGCATCAGGCATTAATCATCAGGGCGGAAAAATCCTCGTCGTCGACGATCTCGTCGATACCGGCGGCACGTTTAAAGTGGTGCGCGATATGCTGCCCAATGCGCATTATGCCACTGTCTATGCCAAGCCTTTGGGGCGGCCTTTGGTGGATACCTTCATCACCGAAGTGTCGCAGGACACCTGGATTTACTTCCCCTGGGACATGGGCCTGAGCTTCCAGCCGCCGATTTCAAAGGATACGGTGGGTTAAAACTGTCTCGGGCTCTTGCCCGCAAAGGCCAAAGCCGTTAAGCGGTTCATGCAGGTGGACGTGGCGAAATTGGTAGACGCAAGAGACTTAAAATCTCTCGCCTTATGGTGTGCGGGTTCGATTCCCGCCGTCCACACCAGAGTTTTGGGAGCTCATGCCAAGCTCGAAACTTGTCCACGCTTTTCTATCAAAATTGTCTTGCCTAAAATACCTCTTTACCCGATTCTACTTTAGGATTGGGTTTGGGGAGATACCTATGAATTTTCAAAAAATAGCATTTTTGTTTGTAATATTTTCAACTACATCTTTGTCGACATTCCCGGCACAGGCTGCTTGTATCTTCAATTGGCGTGTGCCGTACGGCGTCGACGGATCAGGGATAGTGGTCGCGCAAAGTGGCCAGGCATGTGGCACACTTATACGCCACCGCGGCACGATGATGGAAAGTCTCTCGGTTTTAGTGCCTGCACAACATGGAATTGCGCGCGCCGAAGGCTTAGACCGCATCGTATATCAATCAAAACCAGGATACCACGGCACGGATAGCTTCACATTTTTGAGCGACTACGGGATGAAAGGCAAAAGCAACGTAACCATCAATGTAAAAGTAGAATAAAACGCGTCAAAGCTGATCGGAAAATACGAGCCCGGCGCGCCATGTTTCTCACCAGTGAGTCCGGTTAAAGTGTCAAAACCCGAAGCCGACATCGCCAGTCTGCCGCGCTACGATGCGCTGATGCAGCCCACATTGCGGGCGCTGGCCAAGCTGGGCCGCTCCGGCACAGTCGAAGAAATCGACAATGCCGTTGTTGCAGACCTAAAACTCTCGCAGGCGCAGTTGGATCTGGTCTACCCGACAAGCGGCGCCGCCATCATCGCCGACCGCTTGTCCTGGGCGCGCTCCTACCTGAAAATTGCCGGGCTTATCGCCAGTGAGCGACGCGGCGTCTGGATTTTGACCAGTGCCGGGCGTGAGGCGCTGGGCAGTGAAGACAGAAATCTGCGCAACATCGTCGCCTCGGCCTCCAGAAATCGCGCCGGGCGCATCACACCGGCTGAACAAGAAGACGCTATAGATTTGGCGGTTGAAGGCCACGCCACGTGGCAAACGCGCCTGCTAAGCGCCATCATGGCCATGAAACCGGATGGCTTTGAGCGCCTCTGTCAACGCCTGTTGCGCGAAAACGGCTTCACCCGCGTCGAAGTAACGGGTCGCAGCGGCGATGGCGGAATTGATGGCATCGGCGTTCTGCGGGTGAATTTATTGTCTTTCCATGTCATGTTTCAGTGCAAAAAATGGAAAGCGTCGGTCGGTGCCGCCGAGGTGCGGGACTTTCGCGGCGCAATGATGGGCCGCGCCGAAAAAGGCCTTATTTTCACGACCTCCACCTTTACCGCCGCTGCACAAGCCGAAGCCGCCCGCGCCGGAGCCTTGCCTGTTGATCTTGTGGATGGCGAAGCGCTATGCGGCCTGCTGAAAGAGCTCAAACTTGGCGTCATTGTGCGCCAGGTTGAAGAAGTCGAAATTGAGGCGGATTTTTTCGAGGGCGTTTAGAACCGGCGCAGTCGAAAGCCTCCGGGAGGCGAACCATATCTCAGATCCAGACCATCGTCCTGCTCGCGCTTATCCCTTTGGCCGCTGTCGTGCTTTACATGATGCACAGCGCCACACCGGGAAGCGGCAGCTCAGAATCAGATGGGGGTGGCTCCGGGTTTTTCGACTGGCTCATTTCCGGAGACAGCGATTCTGACACAGACTCGGATGGCGACGGCGGAGACTAGCCCCCCGTTTTCGCAATTACGCGCAATAAATCCAGTCATAACGCGCCTGAAGGCGCTCCGGGCCCAGACTTCGCATCACCAAATCCCGCGCGAAGGCCATCGGCCCGGACAGATGATAAATCTTCGCCTGTTGGCGCGCCGCCAACTGCACACGCGCCGTCCGCGGGATGCGCTCCGCCTCATACGCGCGCAGTTTTGCCGCGACGGAGCCGACCGTGCCAGCCTTGAGATGCCGCGCCAACGCCGCCGCATCTTCTATCGCCTGCGCTGCGCCCTGTGCCAAAAACGGCAAACTCGGATGCGCCGCATCGCCGAGTAGCGTCACCTCCCCCACGCCCCAAGATGGTGCTGGGTCACGGTCATAAAGCGACCAACACCGCCACTCTGGCGCGGTCTGAAGCAACTCCCGCGGCGCTTTTGCCCATCCGGCAAAGGCTCGGAAGAGTTTCTCCGGCGCGGCCTGCTCACTCCAGCCGGACCCGGTTTCGTCCATCTCGGCAATCGCCACCACATTTAGAACCGAGGCTTTGCGTAAGGGATAATGCACCAGATGCGTCTTTGCGCCGAGCCAAAGCGCGGTTTCGTTGCCGCGAAGCAGGGGCGGCACATCCGCCATCGGAACCAGCGCCCGCCATGCCACCTGGCCGGTAAACTTGAGTGCACCTGCAACGCCCAGAGCGCCCCGGATGGCCGAGCGCAAGCCATCAGCACCGATCAGAACATCAGCGCCCTCAAGCGCGGTATCGGCCTTTGCCGCGTTCAAAGTCAGCGAAATGGACGCATGTTTCTGCACGGCGTCGAGCAGTATGCCTTGAAGATCGGCGCGGTGAATGACCAGGCTCGGCGCGTGCCATCTCGCCAATGCCCTTGGCCCCAGCGGCATCCGCGACAAAAGTGCAGCATCGTGTCCGCGCCGCACAACAACCGCGTCCGGCGCGGTTGCATGGGCCGTAACAGCGTCAATCACGCCCAAATCCTGCAAAATTCGCGTGGCATTGGGCGAAAGTTGAACCCCCGCCCCTGCCTCTTCCAGCGCTTTTGCCTTGTCGCGAAGGTCCACTTGCCAGCCGGATTGCGCCAGCGCCAGTGCTGCGCTCAAACCGCCGATTCCGGCACCGCAAATCAGCGCCCTCTGGCTCACGCGATCGACTTTTGACCGACAGCTGTCACGGCGCGAGCAGTGCCCGCTCCTGACTTACGCATCCACAAGTTCGCAGCTCGCAGGATCGCTTTTGCCATGCAGATCGGCGCGATACACATAAAGCGTCGAACAATAGGGGCATACAGCCTGCCCGTCGTGCCCGACATCGATAAAAATATGCGGATGGTCAAACGGCGGCAACGCGCCGATACACATGAATTCGCGGGCACCAACTGCAATTTTCGCCACACCGAGCTCGTTGTGAAAATGCGGAATAGTGTTGTCAGCCATGGTTGCAGGTTCCGTCGGTTATGGCTTTCTCTTTAGCACCCAAGCCCCGCCGCTCGCAACCGCCAAAACAGCGCGCTTCTTAGCCAGAGCTTAAAGTTTAGCCCTTAACCTTAGGCGCAATTCATTCCGGACGCGACAATGACGACACACCCTAATTCCGCCCCCACCCGCCTTGCAACTTTGGACGCCGCGCGCGGCATTGCGTCTCTGCTCGTCATTGTTTTCCATATGCGATCCTATGGCCATATAAAGTTCGAAACTTTCGCGGGCACAGACTTTTTTTCAAAGGGTTACCTCGCCGTAGATTTCTTCTTTCTGCTCAGCGGCTTCGTCATCACCATGTGTTACGAAGACAAGCTTAAATCCGGCAAAATATCACTTCGGGATTTTGCAGTTATACGGGGCATAAGGCTTTATCCGCTCTACGCGCTCGGCACGATTTTTGGCATTTTGGGTGCGCTCTGGCTCAATCCTGAAATCACCGGCAATGCCTATCTACTGGCCCTTGGCCTCTCCGGCCTGCCGCAAATCTTCGCTGACGCTGCCGTCCCACCGCTCTATCCGTTCAACGGCGTCGCGTGGTCGTTGGGCTGCGAGGTGCTGGTCAACCTTGTGTGGGCCACAGTGCTCATTCGGCTGCCCATGCGCTACATCGGGCTTATTTTCATTGTCTCGAGCGTCTGCGTCTTAAAATTCGGCTCGGACTTCGGCTCGCTGATGTTCGGCTCGTTCACGCAAGATCTGCCCGGCGCAGTCGCACGGGTATTTGCATCCTTCACGCTTGGGCAAATGTTGTTCCATGCCATGAGGCAAAGCTGGTTTCCGCGCTTTCACATGAGCAGCGCCGCCATATTGGCCATGCTGGCAGTGTCTTTGCTCGCTCCGGTCACCGCGCTCGGGGCGACCTATGATTTCAGCTTTGTGTTTTTATTCGCCCCGCTTCTGGTGGCCATGGGCGCGCAGGTTGAGCCTGTTGCCGCGCTTTACGGCCTTTGCCATCAGCTCGGCCGCTTATCTTACGCGCTTTATGTGGTGCATTTGCCCTGCTTGAAGTTTGTCAACGCAATGTGGAGCGTGCTGATCGGCGCGCCCATCGCGGATACACCAGTGCTTGGTATCACCGTCGCGCTCGGCGTCATTCTGAGCGTGGCGCATATTGCCACAGCGCTGTTCGATGAGCCGGTGCGCGCGGCGCTCAATCGCTGGCTCAAAACCCGCAAAACAACAGCTATGTCCAGACTTGCCTGAATTTCGGATTGTAACAAAATCGAAGCGGCAATTAAATTGCCCGTCAGACGTAGTTTGCCGTCAAAGGAAAGTAATTGAGCTCATATCCGCTTGGTCCAAGGCAAACGTTCATATTGCCCAACGGATCACGAATACCAGAAAAGGTGTTGTTTGTCGGACGGCCAATATTTTGGAATGAGAAATTGGTAAGCATGTCTCGGACTTGGGTGACATATTTTATGAACTCATCAAAAGCTTCAGAAAATAGAATGACTAAATCTGGTACCGCGCCATCGACAGCATGAATTCCTTCTAAAATGACATAATACTTTTGACCCTTTCGTCGAACTCTAGCCTCCATTCTCCAATCTCGAAGCG
>JANXSV010000335.1 GCA_025356505.1 Methylovirgula sp. | reverse complement strand
CCTCTGCTTGACAGATGCCGGATCGTCCTAATTATGGCGCGATGCAGATTGGCGACATCAGCAAGGTCGGAGCAGGGCGTTTTATCATCGCGCTGGCGCTGTCCTATGCGCTGATTGTGCAGCTGCTGTTATCGCCCGGCCTCGCGATGGCGGCATCGCAGATGGATAGTGCCCTGTGTTTAACCCAGAGCACACAGACCCCACCACACACGCCTCTTTCGCACCATAATGATGGCCTGTGCGCATCTTTGTGCGCTATGGGTGCCATGGATACGCCTATCTATCGCTATGCAGCGCCGGTTCGGGCCCCCGCCGCTGCCTTTGTCCGTTTTGTAATTGCGGACGCGCAGACCGAATTTTCGCGCAGATGGAGCGGCTTTAAAGCCCGGGGTCCACCAGAAGCAGCTTGATTGGTTCCCAGCCTGTTTCCTCCCTCATTTGAAGAGTTTCACTATGACTATTTTTGCCAGAGCGACCTTTGTCGCCTGTTTTCTGCTATCCGGCAGCGCCTTCGCCCATGTCACCCTAGAAAAATCTGAGGCTGCGCCCAAATCTAATTTCAAGGCCGTGTTCCGAGTTCCCCATGGCTGCGAAAAGTCGGCAACCACCGCAATCAGCATTGTCATTCCCGAAGGCGTGGTGGCCGCCAAGCCAATGCCGAAATCAGGCTGGAAATTGGATATCACCAAAGGCTCCTATGCAAAGTCCTACCGCTATTTTGGCGCAGACGTCGCAGAGGGCGCAAAGCTTATCACGTGGTCCGGCGGAAATCTGCCGGATGACCAATATGACGAATTCACCGTCTCGCTCTATCTGACCGATGCCCTGACGACCGGCAGCACCGTATTTTTCCCGGTTGAACAGATCTGCGAAACAGGTGCAAGCCACTGGACGGCTGTAACCAAAGACGGCGAAAATGCTGCCAAAGGCATCGAAGCTGCGCCGTCTTTGAAAATCTCTAACGTCCAGCAAAGCGCAGCCGAGAGCGGCAAAGTCTACACCATCGGCGATCTGGTCGTATCAAACCCTTGGGCGAGAGCCACCCCCAATGGGGCTAAAGTGGCCGGCGGCTATGTCACAATCACCAACAATGATCATCACGCGGATAGGCTGATCAGCGCGACCTTCGAATCATCCGGGGCGGCGTCCATCCATGAAATGAAAATGGACGGCGACGTCATGAAAATGGGCGAAATGGCCAGCGGTATTGAAATCGGGCCCCATGCTACGATCACGCTTGAGCCGGGCAAGTTTCACCTGATGCTAACGGATTTGAAGGCGCCATTGAAGGAGGGCGACCATGTAAAGGGCAGCTTGACGTTTCAGCATGCCGGCAAGCTCGACGTGGAGTTCGTCGTCAAGGGCATGGGCGCAACCAATTGACCCTGGCTTAGCTTCTTGAATAGAGCGGGTCGCCAGCCTTCAAAAACCGCATCGGATTCACCGGCTCGTCGTTGACCCGCACCTCATAGTGCAGATGCGGGCCGGTGCTGCGTCCGGTGGAACCGAGCCGGCCAATCGTGGTGAGTGGGGAGACAACATCTCCCTCCTTGACCAGAACCGCGGAAAGGTGGCCATAGCGCGTGACCAGCCCGTTGCCGTGGTCAACATCGATGGAATTGCCATAGCCGCCGTTGGATCCGGCGGAAATCACCGTGCCTGAGGCTGTGGGGTGCACCGGCGCGCCATATTCAAGGCGGAAATCCAGCCCGGTATGCATAGCCATCTGGCCGTTGAAAGGATCCACCCGCCCGCCAAAGCCGGACGTGATCTCCGCGCCGCTGGCCAGAGGCCGCCGAAGCGGCACATAGGGCATGATTTTCTTGAGTTTGCCTGCTTCGGCGATGAGAGTCTGCGCACGGAAAACCGCCCGCTCAAACGCGCTGCCATTAGGATTTACCTTCATGGGGACAAATGGTCCGCCCTGGCTCGACTTGCCGGCAGTCAATTTGTCCAGCGACAGACCGGCACTGTTCAAAGCCTGCTTCTGTGCGGCGATGGTCTGATCTGTCACGGAACTCAGCGCATCTAGCTGCTTGATTTGCTGGCTTTCTGCCAGTTCAATTTTAGCCGCAGAACTTTCCAAAGTTTTGAACGGCATGGATTCGCCGCCCACTGCACCAAAGCCAGCCACCAGAAGGCGCGGCGCATCAAGCCGCTCCAAGGCGCCCTGAGGCCCGATAGAATGTTGGTCTGGCGTCGCTGGCTTCGGCTTTTCCGGATTTGTCCCGGCGTTCTCGCTGTCAAGCAGCGGCATCGGGCGCGGCGCGGGCGCAACGGCTGCGAAGCCCGACACGGATTTTGGCAAGGTTGAGGCGGCTATTTCCGCGATGGTGGGTTCACTTATGAGCGCAGGCACAGGTTCGGCGAGCTTTGACTGCACGCGCAAACTGCGTAACTCTTTTTGCGGCAGCGCCGCGTCGGTCAAAGTGGCAACAATGCTCTGGCGCGCTTCAATTTGTGCCTGACGGGCAAGAAGTTCGTTTATTTTGCCTTCCAGTGCCGTTTTCGCCATCAAAGAGCGGCTTTGCGCCTCTTCCAGCTGCACGTTTAAATTCCGCAACTTAATCTCATAGGCTGACACCTGCTCAGGCGGGGCCGACATATCGCTAACGCCCGGCTCGCGCAACGCCAGAAAGCCTGCGTAGGCCAAGCCTGCCAATCCCAAAAGCGGCCCGGCCGCCGCTGCCACATAGAGGGCCGCGGGACGCAACGCCCATGTGTTTATCTGGCGACCGCGCGACAGTGTCACAAAAATGTGTGATTGCGGGAGGCTGGCACGCGGAAACTGATCACGCAAGGTTGACATGAGCTGCTCAATTCAATCTGAGAAATTTCAGAAACAATGAGCTTCATTCAAACTGAATATGGTTAATAAACCGGAAAACCTCACGCAGGCTGCAGTTTCGCGCCTATTTTTGCGCCATTGCCAGAACTTCGGCGGCGTGACCCGGCACTTTAACCTTGGCCCAGACAGATGCGATTTTGCCATGCGTGTCGATCAAAAATGTTGTGCGTTCGACACCCATATATTTGCGGCCATACATGCTTTTTTCCGCCCATACGCCATAGGCTTCAAGCATTGATTTTGTCTCGTCAGACACCAGCGTCAGGTCGAGCGAATGTTTAGCCTTGAACTTCGCGTGACTCTTGGTGTTATCGGGAGATACACCTATGATCGCAGTGTTCGCGGCGTCGAAAGCGGCGCGAAGCTGGTTAAATTCGATCGCCTCCTGCGTGCAGCCGCTGGTGTCATCCTTAGGATAGAAATACAACACCACCTTTCTGCCTTTAAGCGAGCTTATCGAGAGGGTTGAACCGTCATCTTTTGGCAGCGAAAAATCGGGTGCATCATCACCGATAGCAGGAGTTGTCATTACTTTTGACCTTTCATATTCGTCACATGTTTTTACGTCGGGAGCCGCATTGCGGATTGTAATCCAAGGAACCAATCGCGCTTTGCCGCATTTAACATGGGGCGAATGCACGTCAAGCCAGCCTGAATATCAAAATTCGGCTAGCGGGCGTTTCGGTTTCGCTGACCAATTTTTGCAGCGATCATGATTAATTTGCTAAACACTTTCTCGATTCGCGTTACAGTTTGGCGCAAATCAGTCTCATTTTGAAATTGCCGCCCAAGTCGTAAATACAAAGTCATAAGACAAATTATAAAGGATTGCGCAGCTGCGCCATTGGTTTTCAAGGCTCACAGCAGACAGGACAGAGGCGGGAGTCCGGCTAGGCTCGTCGCGAGGCTTAAGCGCGGGGCGCATGCTCTTTGTGTTCCTTGGGATCAGCAGCAGCCTTTTTCTGGTTCTGTTGATTGCAATTGCCGCATTGGTTGTCCGTGTCTCGCAATCCCCGCTCGAAGTGGAGCTCCTGCGCGACAGAATCGCCGGGACCATCCAAGCGTCCGTTCCACAATCCACCACCGCGACAATCGGCAAAACGTTTCTCATGCGCGGACCCTTTGGCCCCACGGTGCGAATCGAACAGTTCATCCTCAAAGATAGCCAGGGCCGTGTGCTGATCTCCGCCCCGACAGCCGATGTCACGGTGAGCCTGATGGAAGCGGCGCTCGGCAGGGTTGCTATCACCGGCGTCGATTTCACCGGTCTCGATGTTAAAATGGCGATCTTGCCGCAGGGCACGATTGCGGTTTCCGCGGGTGCCGGCGACGCGATTGAAATATCGCCCTCGGGGAGTGATCCGGGCAAATTTGGCACGGCGCAACTCATGGCGGCGATGTTTGCTGCCGCCGCAGCCGATACGCCCGTGATTGGCGATACCAAGCGCATCGGACTTTCCGGCGCACGGTTGGTGCTGGATGATCGGCGCAGCGGCGTCTCCTCAACCTATTCAGATGTCAGCTTCTCCGTTGATCGTTCTGACAGTGGCGGCATAAACATCCGCCTCGGCGCTGCCGGTAAAAGCGGCCCGTTTTCGCTGAGCCTGCTCGCACGTCAGGGCGCAAACGAAGCGTCCGCATCTCATATGCTCGATTTCACCGCCACCGATGTTCCGCTAAGTGAACTCGTGATTGCCACCGGACTAGGGAAATTGCCATTCGAGGCGTCCATGCCGTTCAGTGCCAAAGGCACGCTAGATGTGGACGCGCAAGGCTCGCTCACCGCCTCAAAAGGCAGACTTGCGCTGGGAGCTGGCCTTTTCAGGATTGACGACCCCGATGCGGAGCCAACCCTGATCGATGAGTTGACCGCCAGCTATAATTATATTGGCGCGCAAAAATATGCCGATTTGAGTGATCTGGAACTGTTTTCCGGCCTAACCCACATCAAACTGGCTGGTAGGATGGATTTTTCTACCGAGCCCAATCCGGAGCATCATCTGGTGCTCAGCGGTAACAACGCCACTCTCGCGGGGGATTCAAGCGGCGAAAAGACGATTTCGATCGATAGTTTAACGCTTGATGCATCGATTTTGCCAGTGCAGCAAAGCGTGCGGCTAAATCAGTTGTCGATCAAAGGGCCGGATCTTGATGCGGGCATGGCACTGGCGCTGCGCAATACCGACGCCGGACCTGCCGTTTCTGGCAGCATCACCGCCACGAAAACAAAAATCCGGTCGCTTTTTCGTCTCTGGCCAACCTTCACAGCCCTCGAAGTGCGTCAGTGGATGATATCGCATGTCAATTCCGGCATGGTGGACAAGGCCGCGCTCGCCTTTGACTTTGATGCGTCAACCTATGCCGATGCGCGCAAAAAGCTGCCGATCCCTGACGCCAGCATGACAGCCGATATCACAGTCTCAAATGGCGTTCTTGCGG
The DNA here is from genome assembly GCA_025356505.1 of Methylovirgula sp. Classification (GTDB taxonomy): domain Bacteria; phylum Pseudomonadota; class Alphaproteobacteria; order Rhizobiales; family Beijerinckiaceae; genus JANXSV01. Next base: position 607 of record JANXSV010000335.1, on the reverse strand, counting down.
CTCTGCCCGGCATGCCGCCGCTTTCGAATATCGACGGCACCGGTCACTTCACCGGAACGACGGCTGCCTTCAACGCCGCGCGCGCAACCCTCGATCTCAGCCCGCGCAAGCTGAATTTTACCGATATCCGGCTGGCAATACCCGACCATCGCCCGAAACTCTTCAGCGCGACGCTCACCGGCCACACGCAGAGCACCCTCGATGCCGCTGTGGATTTATTGTCCCGGGAGGCGCTGAAAAAATACAACAATGTGCCCGGCGAACCCGCCCAATATAGAGGCCAGCTTGAAGGCCAGGTGGAAATTACCTTCAAGATCGGCAAAACCGCGACCCCGGACGATGTCTCGGTCAAAACCAATCTGACCGCGTCCAATGTGTCCATCGAAAAAGTGGTCGAGACCGAAAAGCTCGACAACGCCAATCTCACCATCCTCACCACCAAAAACAGCATGGCGGTCAAGGGCGATGGCCGGATGTTCAATGCGCCAGTTACCATTGACCTGAAAAAGACCGGCACCGCGCCCACGGACGCGAGCCTGAATTTCGTGCTCGACGATGCAGCACGCGCCAAGCGCGGCATCGAGACAGGCCCCGGTTTCACCGGCGT
>JANXSV010000312.1 GCA_025356505.1 Methylovirgula sp. | reverse complement strand
GGTTCTCGAAATGGTGCCAAATTGGGCTGCCGGTTGGTTCGCCTTTGCGGATGCGCTCGAGCGCGGTGGTGACCACGCCAAAGCCATATCTGCCTTTAACCGCACTCTGGAAGTGGACCCGTCTGATCCCTTCGGGGCCGCACTGCATCTGGTGCGCCTCGGCAAACCCGCAACTTCGGGCGTCAGCGCCTATGTTGCTAATTTGTTTGACCAATATGCACCGCGATACGAAGCACATCTCGTTCAAGGGCTAGGCTATCGAGCGCCGATTTTGTTGACCGCGGGGCTGAACACACTGGCGCCTGCCACGCACGTGTTCGACCATTTCATCGACCTTGGCTGCGGAACAGGCTTGATGGGCAAAGCGCTCGAGGGCCGGTTTAGACGGGCAAGCGGCGTTGATATTGCGTCTCAGATGATCAAACAGGCGCAAAAATGCGGTCTTTATGAAGATCTGGATGTGGCTGAACTACTCGAATATCTGCGGCATCAACCCGAAAATAGCGCCGATCTCATTCTGGCAGCGGATGTATTTGTTTATATCGGTCCGCTTGAAGAGATATTTTCACAGGTGCGGCGGGTTCTAAAGGCCGGGGGCGTGTTCGGCTTTACGGTGCAGAGCCACGCAAGTGCGGATTCCACGCTTAGTGCCGGTTTCGAGCTTGGCGAGGATTTACGTTTTGCCCATAGCGAAACACACCTGCGGCAACTGGCGGCAAAAACCGGTTTTGAGATCGCGTATTCTCGCCAGGAATCAGCCCGCAAGGACAAGGGCCGGGATGTACCCGGCCTTCTCATAATCGCTAGATAGGCTCTAAGATACCTTGGCCTTGGCGACAGCGGCGGGAAGCTTGCGGTTTTCCACCTTCGGTGCGGTTGCGTCCCAGCCTCCGGCGGGGACGGCGACCTCAACAGCGGGTGTCTCCGGCGCTCTGGCTTTGAAGCCGGCGAAATTCGCCTTTGCCGTTTCCAAGACAGCAGCATCGAGGCGTAAAGCCACTTCATCGCGCTTTTTTGCGGCGTCCTCATCCCCTTGAGCAGCCGCAGCTGAAAACCAGACATAGGCTTGCGCCATGTCAGGTGCTTGCCCCAAGCCACGCGCACATAAAATTCCGAGATTGAACTGACTGTCGCGCACGCCATATTCGGCAGCTTTCTTAAACCAGTTGAGCGCTCCGGCGTAGTCCGGATGGCCGTCAGAGCCTTCGGCAGTCAAAACTGCGAGGTTGTGCATGGCGCGCGGATTTCCCTGCTCTGCGGCCTTTTGATAGAGCGCCTTGGCCATGCTGAGGTCACGCGGGACGCCCAATCCTTTTTCGTAAAGTGCGCCGAGGCGATATTGGGCCGGGGCGAGGTTTTGGCTCGCTGATTTTTCAAACAAGAGTGCTGCCGCTTTAAAATCGCGGGTCTCGCCACGGCCGTCAGCATATTTGGATGCGAGTTCATATTGGGCTGCGGGGTTTCCAGCATTGGCAGCGGCTTTGAGACCGGTTGAAGCGGGTTGGAGCGCCGCGTCAACCGCCGGAGTCTGTCCCGTGAGCGCGGGGACTGTTACAGGTGGATTGGCAGATCCGGCGGCGGCAGCAGGAGCCGCTGCACTTGTGACCGAAGCATCGGGCGCCTTAAGCGGTGCTGAATATGCGGCAGGCGCGCTGCCCTGCGGTTGCGGCGACTCCATTTTGGGCGCGGGCGGTGAAGCCACGCTGGGCGAAGGCACAGTATCCATCGGCATAACCGCGTCCGGCTGTGGCGCTGTTGTGCCTAGAGGTGTCATGTCTATTTTTTTGGCAGCAGCCGAAACCACAACAGGCTTAACCGTGTTAAATCCGCGTGTGACAAGAGCGGGCGCAGATTGGGCAAATCCGCCAACAGCCGTTGGTGCGCTCATATTGAGACTGAAGAGTGATTTTTGCACCTGCAGAGCCGCTTTCGGCCCAGGCGGTAGATTGAGCGGATTGCCTTGCCGCACAGAGGGTGGAACGGCAGGCGATGGACTCGGCGCTGGCCGTGACAGGGATGAACTGCTTTGTGGCGCAGTTTGTACCGGCGGCGCAGTCTGTACCGGCGGCGCAGCAGCAACGGGAGGCACGGGTTTCACTTCAACAGGCGCGGGTTTAGCGGCTTGCTCCTGCGCAGGCTTTGGTAGTTCGGCGGGGGCCGGAGCTGCCGCAACAGGCTTGGCCGGGGAGATTTGGACCGGAGCTGGCGCAGACGTGTTTGTATCGCCGCTGCTCAAGGCACCGTAAACCTGAACGCCGAGAAAGGCGATCATTACGCCGGCCATGCCTAGCAGAAGCGGACGTTTGCGATCCTCGGCGTATTGGCGCGCTTTTTCAAGCAGCATTGCCGGGGTGCCAAGCTCGGAGAGCTTTGCGCCTGCTTTGCCCGGCTTGGATTTGGCCTCTTCAATCTGGCTCTGTGAGGCTACAGCGGCGGCTTGAGCGGCGCGACGCGCGGCAGCGATAAAGCCCGACTTGGTGCTGACGCGTTCTTCAACACTTTCGCCAACAGCAGCTTTAAACTCAGGGTCGTGACGCGCGTGAAGCGTCGGACGCTGACCATTACGAACGGGTGCCAGTCCAAGGCCAGGTTCAAGAAGGAAATTTTCTTCTCCCGGCTCGTCGCTTGGATCCGGCATGCGGTTTGCCGTGAAATCTGAATTTGGAAGGCGCAGATCCGCATTTGCGTTACGCACGGTGGACGGCTCGATCAACTCCACCTCTGGAATTGACGAGACCTCAGCCGCCGCAGTAGCGGTTGAGCCCTGCACATTTGCGTCCGCTGTGGACCAGATGGCCGCTGGCGGTACCATTTGCGGCGCCTTCACGAAGGCTGTTTCAGAAACCTTGGCTGAAACCGGCGCAAAAGTCGACGGTTCAGGCCGACGCCGCGCGTCCGTAACTTCGTCCTCAAGCGACGCCAATCTGCCAACGATCTTTTCAAGGGTCGCGTGGACAGCACTCATGGTCTGGTTGGCGCGCCGGTCAGCTACCTCCTGCGCCTTGAGAAGGCTACTGAGATCCTGCGAAAGCGCATTCACCTGAGGAAGGGTCTGCGCCTCGACAAGTGACGTTTTGACGTCGGTGTGCTGCACGGCCTTTTCAGCTGCCCGCAAGGCGAATTCGCGTGTTTCTTCCAGATGCGCAAAAAGGTCTGTGATTGAATTTTGCAGCGATTTGAAATGCTTTGAATTGGTTTCAGCACTGTCAAATTGTGCTGAAATACGGGTCATCTGGGCTTCAAGCGCCGCGAAGGCCTGAGAATCTGCGTTAGGCTCGCGGGCTTCGTCGATCTTAGCCGCCAAGGCGTTCAACATGCCCTCAAGTGCCGACATATCAACGCGCGGTGCCGGTGCGGCAGGGGCGATGGCAGGAGTTTGTGCCAGAGCCATATCTATCCGGCTGGACAGAGCATGCAATTGATGTTCAAGAGCCTGAAAATGATGCGAACCCGGCTTGGTGTCCATCTGCAAGCGCACATGGTCCAGAGCGGCAACAATATCGTCAGTATTGGCACCGTGAGCCGCAGAGCTTGCATGATGGCTATCGAGCGTATCAATTTTTTCGCTCAAAGACGCAATTTGCCGTTCTACAGAGGCCAATGGATTTGAGCCGAGCTTGCGATCGACCATAGTGCGAATGGCATCGACCGCAGCGGCAATTTCCGGTGCCGAGGTGTGCGAAGGGCCAACGGCAGATATCGCGCTGATTTTATCGGTCAGAAATGCGATCTGACGCTCAAGCGCTTCAAAGGACTGAGGCCGTGCCAGCACCTTTTGCAGAAGTTGCCGCATGTCAGAGGTCTGACTTTGTAAATCAGCAAAGGCGACATGGTCAAAACCAGCGGTTTCCATATCTGCAACTTTGCGGGACAGGTGGCGGACCTCTCCCTCCAAAGCGGAGATGTGCGTGCGCGGATCAACCTCGCTGACCATCTGCCGCAGGTCTGATGTCAGATCATGGATGGAACCTGCCACAGAATTATTCATGGCGCTGTTGCCGTTGTGGTGGAGCGAATCGATCAGGTCGTCAATGCGATGCTCCAGCGAAGACACCGCCTGTCGCGGTGCCAAATCGGCCAAAACCTTGGCCATATTGGCCAAATCATTCTGCAAGGCCGCAATTTCAGCAACCGGTTGCGGACGGCGCAGTTCGTGCATTTGCGCGGCCAATTTGGCAATTTCGGCGTGGAGGCCGTCGAATGCCTTTGCGTCCATGCTCGCCGAAGACCGGTAATGCGGGAGATCGTCGCTGGACGCAGCAGGAATTGGCGCCGTTGCGGGGCGAGGTGCCTCAAAGCGGCGCGATGCGGTGAAGGCCGGTTCGCTGTGGCGCGTTGGCCGGGTTAAGGCGCTACGGTCCAAGCTGGCGTTCAGGGCTTCAAGCTTGGCCTCGAGTCCGGAAAATGCCGTTGAAAATGGCCTGGTGGGTGCGCTTTTTAGTCCTTCACTTGCGGTTGGGCGCCGATCATCAGTGTTGAATGTACCGGTATCGAGCCGATTGATCTTTTGTTCGAGGCGTTCGAGCGCATTTTGCAATACCGCCTGCGTATCAGCGGATGGTGGCGGATTTAACCGCGCCTCCATGGACTCGATGCGGGCAAGGACACTTTCGAATCCAAGCACGTTTTCAAATTCAGGCAGCGATTGAGTGCGGGTGGCACGGCGGCTCTGAGGCGCGGCATTCCGCTCGTTTATCTGCGCCATCGAACGACCGTTGCGCAAGTTAAGGCGGGTCAGCTTTTCGACAATCGCGTCCATACGCTCGTCTTCATCAAGATCATCTTCGTAGAGGCCTAGCTTCGCAGCCTTATCGGCCACGACCTTGTTAATCCAGGTTTCCAGCGAGAGACCAGCCTGACGTGCCGCGCGCCGCGCCGCATCGGTCGTCTCAAATTCGTCAGCTTCGATAGCGCGTCCGGCGAAATCCTGCCGCGCATCAAATTCCGAACGCTGTGACATACGATTGTGACTTTTGATCATGTTTCAGCCCGATGCGGATTGCCCGCAATTTGCAAAATTCAATTCAGACGTTCTGCACGGTATGAAAGAGAATCACTCCACCCCCATTGCCCGTCCGTATTTATGAACATTCCTCATGGATGGTAAACATTGCGTTAAGGTTGGTTAATTTTGACACAGGTCACCAAGCGCCCCCCTGCCCCATCGCAAGTGTGAAGCCCCGCTTCCAACCGGATTAAATTTACAACTTTGGGTATTTCACTACAACTTCCGATTGCTTTCTCCGCGTTTATATTAATTGTAACGCAGGGTTATTGCAATTCAAAGTTGTGAATTTGATTCGATCAGGTCGAAGCAAGGGCACATGAACCATCTTCACGAAGAGGTACGTTTCCGATGTCCATACGTCAAAACCTAAGCCAGACACCTGCCAGCCTGACCCAGAGAGCTGCCAACGCGCGATCGTCTGCTCACACCACACATTATTATACAATTGGAGATCTTGCCCGCGAGTTTGGGGTAACTTTGCGGAGCCTGAGGTTTTATGAAGACCGCGGCTTGCTTAATCCGCTCCGCGAGGGTTTGCTCCGGCTTTATGACGGACGCGACCGCACACGTTTACAGGTTATCCTCAAGGGCAAGGC
>JANXSV010000334.1 GCA_025356505.1 Methylovirgula sp. | reverse complement strand
GTAAACGGCTTCCTAACTCAGCCGCCGCAAAGCTGGGTTGCCAATAAGCTTGACCCCAAGCCGGTCAAACTCGCCGAAAAATTTGAGGCCGAGTAGGCAAAGCGCGCGCAGGCAACGCACATCCCTCCGGAACGTTTGACGCACAGGGGTATGTGAGGCTCGCACCCGACATCAATTTGCGTCAGCTTCAATCTCCGCAGCGTCAATCTCCTCAGCGTCAATCTCCGCAGCGTCGATTTCTGCAGTTGCGCACCGACGCGCCCGTTCACAAGTCTGATCATGTTTATTCAGGCCTGACCGCTTCGGGTGATGACTTGGCCAGATCTCACTGAGTATGAGACACAATTCGCGCGGATGTGCGCGTTTGCGGCGCAGCGCGGCAATTTCAAGAGGTGGATTATTGCTTTTATTGCAATGCACAATTGAAATACCGTCTATTTATCGAAATTCTGAGAGGCGTACAACTACATCCATCAACTCCGCACTGCTTGCATCCTAACGATGGAGCCATGGGGAGGTTGAATAAAGGAGATAGATCATGAAAACATTTACTTTTGCGTCTGCCGCCCTGTTGGCCACTCTGTCAGCAACATCTGCTTTCGCAAGCAATCTTGATCACGGTGGTGATTATCAGTATGAGCAGTCCAAGTCTGCACGTGCGACCTCCGGCTTGTTTGACATGACACCAACCGGTGCAGTGAAGGACACATCTGGCCTCGTTGTCACCTATCCAACAAACGCTGATTCAATCCTCAACGTTGCACCGGCAAACCGCGGCGTAGTGGGCAATACAGCTCATACGAACTAATAACGCCTAAATTAAATGCTGGAATGGCTCTGGAAACAGCCCCATTCCAGCTTTATATAGCTCATAGACAGTGTTCACCGTGGCATGACCTGATTGCGTTTTAAACGGCACCTCTCAGGGCATTTATCCAAACCACAGATCAGCCGATCCGAACACGTAACCGAGCTGGTTTTAAATACGCATGGATTTAGCTCGCACGATGGAAGTTTTCGTCGCGGTTGTTGACTCGGGTAGTTTTGTCGGCGCGGCGGGTCACCTCAATATGTCAAACGCGGCTGTTACACGGCAGGTTTCTTCGCTGGAAGACTATCTTGGCGTGAGGCTGTTAAGCCGAACCACCCGCAATCTATCGGTGCTCGAACCGGGGCAGGTGTTTTACGACCGGGCCCAGCAAATTCTTTCCGATATTGCCGAAACCCGCTCCTCGCTCGGCACATTATCATCTTCCCAGACCGGTACTCTGCGCATTGCCGCACCTGTGTCTTTCGGAATATCCAAATTATCGAAATGGCTCCCCGCCTTCATCGCGCGGCACCCAAACCTGCATCTCGATATTGAACTCACCGACCGCGTCGTGGATCTGACGTCAGATGGCATTGATGTCGCCCTGCGGACTTCGCGCATTCCAGCTTCTTCGAACCTGATCGTGCGCAAAATCGTGCCTATGGCGGTCGTGATCTGTGCTGCGCCCGCCTATCTGAAACGCTATGGCACGCCGAACTCACCAGCCGAACTGTCAAGCCATGCCACGCTAGGCTATCCTTATACAATTTCGGGTGACACCTGGACTTTGCGCAATGATGACGGAGCTGAGGAAGTGGCGCGGCTGCATCCCAATGTGCGTTCCACCAGCGCTGATTTGTTGCGGAAAATGGCAACAGCCGGACTGGGTATCACTGCTCAGGCGCGCTACATAGTTGAAGACGATGTCGTTGAGGGGCGCTTGGTTCCTATTCTTACCGATTGGCATATTGAGGGGTTCAATCTCTACGCCATTTATGCCAGCCGAAAATTCCTCTCGGCTAAGGTGCGGACATTTATAGATTTTCTGGTGGAAGTTTCTGAAGGCAAAAGCCTGTAGGTATCTTCGACCGTCGCTTGGTAGACAGCCTTTGGCGTCCGCTTCAGATTTCATTCGGTATTTAGCTACCTGATTTTGAGCATCTAAATCGGTAATACGATCCCGATTGCCAATTGGTTAACGATTTGTGACCGAAAATATACGGTATTGCGACAAATAGTCTGGTGTTCGTGAAATTGAATGGTTAGCATTCAGTCCAAGTGCTCTCCAGGAGATATGCCCGTGCGGAAATCTTTGCCTTGTCTCGTCGTTCGCGCCATCATGATGATGGTGGGAGGCAGTGTATTGTGCGCCTCCGCCAAGGCGGAACAGGCCAAGGCAAGCTTTGCCGGAGTGAACGGCGCGGCGCAGACGCCCTACGGATGGGCTGATTTTTGCGGACGTCATCGCGACCAATGTAACGGAAAAAAGCTGGAAGCAGTGATGATCCCGCTGGATGCCGCCAAGCTTAATACGCTCATCCGAATCAACGAGTCAGCAAATTCCTCAATCACGCCTGTATCCAATTTCGAACATTGGGGCACCATGCTAGATCACTGGGACTATCCAACGGATGGCAAAGGTGACTGCAAAGTGTTTGCGCTCTATAAACGCAAGTTGCTCTTGGCGGCTGGATTTCCGCGTCAAGCCCTGCTGATGACGATAGCCAAGCTCAACGGCGGCGAGAGCCATACGGTGTTGATGGTACGCACGGATCGAGGTGATCTTATCCTCGATAATATCCATAGCGATATTCGGCCTTGGGACAAAACCGGATATCAATTTATCAAGCGGCAGGACCAGTCCGATCCCAACCTTTGGCTGTCGATGAGCGGCACCGGCAACACTGCGGCAAATTAGGCAGGCGTAGCCTCCAGGTTTTGCAGATTTTATCTTCGCACCTCAATGGTGGAAACTCGGTTGTGTTTTGGTTGTGAAAATCCGGCCAACACTGCCCTTCTGGCCTAAAAGAGCGGTTTCATTTTACCTTTTGGCCATGTATTGGCCGAAGTGGCTGGAATACTGGCTAAAATCCGGCCAAGGTAAGCCGCTGATTTGGTTGAACTTTCCAAAAAGCTGGCCTGATTTAGCCGAACTTTCCGGTTCGTCTTGACGCTGATTTACCAAATTTAGGCGTTTTGCGGACGCCGAACTGAACTTTAGCCTGCTGCTGAAATCCGCTCGATCTCCGCACCGCAATTTCCGAGCTTTTCTTCGAGGCGCTCGAAACCGCGATCAAGATGATAGACGCGGTTGACCATGGTTTCGCCTTCCGCGGCCAGCGCCGCAATCACCAAGGACACCGAAGCGCGCAAATCCGTGGCCATGACGGGAGCGCCCGTTAGCTTGGATACGCCCTCAAC
>JANXSV010000280.1 GCA_025356505.1 Methylovirgula sp. | reverse complement strand
ATTAAGCCGTTTCGGCCACCATTCCTGGTTCTGACCGCCTTGGGTCGGGTGTGCGACTTTGCCGTGATTTACCGGACACTTTTGCCCTGCGGCACTCGCATTTTCTGTGTTCATTTCAGCCACCACGGCATCATCATGCTTTACTTCAGCCATTTTGGTACTCCCGAGATCATAGCATCGCTCAGAACAGTTCTAACAAAAGGTTGCCAGGAAAGCGCTTGGAAAACTCTCGTATACATGTGACCTTTAGCTGCAAGTCTCCAAAGACAATCCAAGTTTTTGCCTACAGGATCATGTGATGCCGATAGCCTTTGGAGTGGAATTAAGCGTCAATGCTGCATTTCGCAGTTAAAGCGATTAGGGGCACATATTGCCTTCAATCATCTTCGGCTATGTCTTCTGCCCAAAGCTCTGGTTTCTCTTTGATAAAAAGTTCCATCAAAGCGATGCAGTCCGGGTCCTCTGCAATGACCAAATCGACCCCCCTCGAGCGCAGCAATTCCTCATTGCCGCCGAAAGTCTTGTTTTCTCCGATAACGACGCGACCTATGCCAAATTGAATTATGGTCCCCGTGCACATCATGCACGGGCTTAACGATGTATATAATGTCATGCCGCGATAGGACTTCTGCCGCCCCGCATTGCGCAAAGCGTCCATTTCGCCGTGGGCTATTGGGTCATCTTTTTGCACGCGTTGGTTTCTTCCTCTTGAAATCAAGTCTTGGCCGCGCGCCAGCACCGCTCCAATGGGGCAACCGCCTTCTTCGAAACCTGCCTTTGCCTCATCGTAGGCAATTTTGAGAAATTTTTTGTCGACATCGCTGAGCATCTGATTCTCTTTTAAGAATTTAAGTCTTCCGATTTGTCCAAAATTCATGCTGGAGTTGCGCAGCTTCTTGCGCGAGCAACGGCCCTATCACTTCTATCTTGCGCTGCCCTGCAGCAAACACAACGTGGCATGGAAGATCAAGTGTCGGGTTTTCAGAATGATTTCCTGTTTGGAGTTTGAGTGCTTTTTCTGACTGCCCGAAAACAACTCTGCCGATTCCAGCCCAATAGATAGCACCAGAGCACATGGCACACGGCTCAGCAGACGTGTAGAGCGTACACTCTGCTAAAAATTGCGCAGAATACGCTTTTGCGGCCCGCGAGGCTAAGAGTTTCTCCGCATGGGCAGTCCTATCGCCACCCTCAGATGTGTAACCATTGCCCTGTCGCATCAAGACGTCACCCTTGCTGTCGGACAGGATCGAGCCGAATGGATGATCACCGGCCTCTCTGGATTCACGCGCGACATCAAATGCTTGGCGTAAGAGATTTTCGTCGTGAGTTGACGCAGTCTGTGTCGACATCGGAGGCTACCCTTTAATCTCAATGCGTGAATACCGAAGTGCCAGCATAAAAGCGAATTTACCTGTTAAGCAACACGTTTTGGCACATGGCATGCCATGTGCATCAGCAAATCTAATAAGGGTCTGACGAAAGCAGAGCTGTTAGCTGAGCACTTGCAAATGTAACGGTATAAAGCTTTACTAATCAACGGATGAGAGCAGATTTGCTCATTACACGACATGGCGGGGGCGATGGAGACGAGCGTAGCGCAGCTGGAACTGCGAGAGATCTGCAAAAGTTTTCCAAACGTGGTCGCAAACGATCATGTGAATTTGACTGTAAACCCAGGCGAAATACACGCACTTCTCGGCGAGAACGGTGCGGGAAAATCCACGCTGGTAAAAATGATTTACGGTATCGTTGCTCCAGACTCTGGTCAGATGTTTTGGGCGGGAGATTCGGTGAGCATTTCTAATCCTAAAGCGGCAAGAAAATTAGGCATTGGAATGGTTTTTCAGCATTTTTCGCTCTTCGAAGCGATGACCGTGCTGGAAAATATCGCACTTGGTCTCGATCGAAAAACATCCCTCAGAGACCTCAAAACTGAAGTTTTAGCTGTTCTTAATGATTATGGCCTGCAATTGGATCCTGATCGAGTTGTGTCGACACTGAGTGTCGGAGAAAGACAGAGAGTAGAAATCGTCAGAGCGCTGCTTCTCGACCCAAAACTTCTAATAATGGACGAACCTACTTCGGTTTTAACGCCTCAAGAGGTAGGGCAGTTGTTCGAGACTTTACGAAAACTTGCCGCCAAAGGCTGCTCGATACTCTACATTTCGCATAAGCTTCAAGAAATCGTGGCGCTGTGTGATACGGCGACAATTTTACGAGGGGGAAGGGTGGTTGCTACTTGCAATCCGCGCAACGAAACGTCTCGGAGCATGGCCGAATTGATGATCGGCGCAAATCTGCGCGAAGTTGTTAAAGGCGATCGACGAAACCTGGGGGATATAAAATTTGAGGTCAGCAATTTGACCCTCCAAAAAGTCGGCGATTTTGGCACAGCGCTGGAAGGCATTAACTTTTCAGTAAGATCGGGCGAAATACTTGGTATAGCCGGTGTCGCGGGCAACGGGCAAAATGAACTTATGGAGGCGTTAGGAGGAGAGGTATTGGCCGGTGCTCCAAACGTAATTTGCCTTGACCATAAGGGGCTGGGAAGATTGGGTCCTATTCAACGGCGTGCGCTCGGTCTCGGTGCTGTGCCAGAGGAACGTCACGGACACGCTGCCGTTTCCGAGTTTTCGCTTAAAGATAACGCCATTTTAACGGCGCGAACCCGCATGAACATGGTTCGGATGTCGCTCATAGAGAATGCGAAAGCCAATGCCTATTGTGATCAGATTATAAAAACTTTTGCGGTCAAGTCCCAGGGGCCTCAGTCCCTCGCAGGATCTCTATCAGGAGGTAATTTGCAGAAATTCATAATGGGTCGTGAAATTCTGCAGGATCCAGAAGTCTTGATTGTGAGCCAACCAACGTGGGGGGTAGATGCAGGGGCTGCGTCTGCGATACACCAAGCCATTGTCGATCTGGCGGCAAAAGGGTCGGCAATGGTCATCATATCCCAAGATTTGGATGAACTGTTGACGCTGTGCGATAGTTTAGCGGTGATAAACCTTGGACGACTCTCTCCAACCTTTAAAGTCGGGGATGTTTCAATAGATGAGATCGGGCTTTTGATGGGCGGCGTGCATGGAGAACAGGGTTCAAAGGGCGCCCGTGCCGAGGCTGTCAATGCGCATTAAATTTGAAAGGCGGGCCGAGCCTAGCCGACTAATGCAAATATTGACGCCGTTCGTGGCAGTCATTGTTACAATGCTGATCGGAGGCATGGTTTTCTCTCTGCTTGGCTATGACGGCGCCAATGCTGTGAAGGAGATATTTTTCACTCCGGTGCTCGCGTCATACAAGTGGCTCGACGTTGCTACGAAATCTGCTCCATTGATATTGATTGCGCTCGGCTTGTCGCTGGGGAATCAGGCGAAGGTCTGGAACATTGGGGCTGAGGGCCAATACATCGCGGGTGCTCTGGCTGGGGCTTTCGTCGCCTATCTTACGCCTAACGTGCAAAGCCCACTGATTGTTCTTGCCATGCTTGTGTCTGGAATTGTGGGCGGTGCTCTCTGGGCTGCAATCCCCGCATTTCTAAGGACCAAGTTCAATGTGAATGAGGTCTTGTCGAGCCTGATGCTGGTTTATGTTGCTTTACAACTGTTGAGTTATCTCATTACTGGGCCATGGAAAGACCCTCAGGGCCATAACTTTCCGCAGACAGCGCCATTCACCGACGCTCAATTGCTGCCACATGCATTACCTGGGACTTATATACCTCCTGGATTGTTGATAGCTTTCGTTTTCATGTTGATATTCTGGTTGCTGACATCAAGATCGGTGTACGGTTTCGAGGTGCGGGTGGTTGGCGCTGCGCCGAGTGCGGCTCGTTATGCCGGTTTCACGGCCGCGCGGACAGTATGGAGCACAATGCTCATAGGCGGTGCGATGGCAGGGCTGGCAGGCATCTTAGAGGCGACGAGCCAGTTGGGACAGATCAATCTCGGATTCCCCTCAAACTATGGCTTCACTGCCATTATCGTTTCATTCCTTGGACGGTTGCATCCCGTTGGCGTGTTTATTGCAGGTATCGTTTTGGCAATTACGTACGTCGGAGGGCAGGTGGCGCAAACCGTTGTTCATGTTCCGAGTGCTTCGGGCGGTATCTTTCAGGCCCTGATGTTATTTATGATCTTGGCGGGAGATGTGCTCGTGCGTTACAGATTGAGAATAGTCACCAATTTCAGCCAAACACTAGCGATAAACGCAGCAAAATGACCGCTGATTTCATCATCTCCGCTCTTGTAACTGTGGTTGGCATTTCGACCCCAATTCTGTTAGCTGCGACCGGCGAGCTCGTTGTGGAGAAGAGCGGTGTTCTCAATCTTGGTGTGGAAGGCATGATGCTGATCGGCGCAGTTACCGGTTTCGCCGTGACATTTACAACCTTTAACCCGTGGCTCGGGGTACTGGCCGCTGCGTTGGCAGGGGCAGCGGTGTCGATGGTTTTTGCCGTTCTGGTGCTTTCTCTTGGATCTAACCAAGTTGCAACCGGCCTGGCCTTGACCATTTTGGGGATCGGATTGTCGACGCTTATTGGCGCCGGTTTTGTTGGCATCATCGTAGCGCCGTTCACATCGATTTTTCCGGATTGGCTTGCAAAGGATCCCTTCCTACGAATCGTGTTTGGATACAGCCCGCTCGTTTACTTGGCACTCGCTATAGTCTTTTCTGTAGGCTGGTTTTTGAACAAAACACACGCAGGCCTCGTGTTACGCGCGGTCGGTGAAAACGACATATCAGCACATTCTATCGGTTATTCCGTTATTGGCATCCGCTACGCTGCCGTAGCTTTTGGAGGCGCTCTCGCGGGCATTGCCGGATCTTACTTTTCCATGGTCATCACGCCGATGTGGGCTGAGCAAATGACAGCTGGTCGCGGCTGGATAGCGCTCGCACTTGTGGTATTTTCTGGGTGGAAAGCCGGTAGATTGGTTGTTGGAGCCTACTTGTTTGGACTGCTTATGACATTGGAACTCTACGCTAAGGCAACGGGGTTTTCGGTGTTCCCGTCGCAGTTCTGGGCATCCATGCCTTACGTCATGGCCATAGTCGTTTTGGCCATCATATCGATTCGAAATAAGACGGGAAGCGAGGCACCAGCGTGTCTCGGCAAGCCCTTTATGTCGAATTAATGAAGTTACAATGTTTTACAAACGGAGACGAAGTACGATGAAAATAACTAGGCGTAATTTTATAAAAACCGCTGCAGCCACTTCTACGCTGCCGATGTTGGGCAGCAAAGTATTTGCTGCAGATCCGCTAAAGGTTGGTTTTATTTATCTTGGACCTATCGGCGACTTTGGGTGGACTTGGGCGCACGACAAGGGCCGCAAGGCGATGTTGGAAGCGCTTGGCGGTAAAGTTGTTGCCAACTACGTCGAAAACGTAAAAGAAGATGCGAGCGCCTTACCGGTCCTGCGCGATTTGGCGCAACAGGGTCACAAACTGATCTTCACAACGTCGTATGGATACATGGACCAGAGTGTCCAGTTGGCCAAAGAATTTCCTGACGTGAAAGTCGAGCACTGCACCGGATACAAACGCGCCGCAAATCTTGCGACCTACAACTCCCGATTTCATGAAGGTCGTGCAGTTCTGGGCACTATCGCAGGATTGATGTCAAAAACAGGAACGATCGGCTACCTTGGTTCGTTCAAGGTTCCTGAAGTCGTTCTGGGTGTGAATGCCTTCACACTTGCGGCTCAGGCAGTGAACCCGAAGATTAAGGTCAAACTAATCATGATTGACTCGTGGTTTGACCCTGCAAAAGAGGCTGCTGCGACCGAAACCTTGGCTAACTTGGGCTGCGATGT
>JANXSV010000276.1 GCA_025356505.1 Methylovirgula sp. | reverse complement strand
ATCTGGAGTCGCGCGAACCAACTCAATCTGCTTTCGCATACAATCCTGGGAGCCGATTTCGCCGCGGATCCATTGCTCTTCCAACACGCGCCAAGGCGGCAGTGCAAAGCGCTCCAGCAACATATCCGTTGAGTCTTTCTTGGTAGCCGTGCCGTCGAAATCTACAATAACCTGCCACGACATTATCAATACCTCATAAATCTTACCTGTGGCAGCAAGGCTTATGCCAAAGCAAAAAATTCAATGTTATCAGTGGCGCCCGGAAATTCGGGTCAGCTTTATCTCCAAATTTTGGAGGTAATTACAATAATTGTAGATGGCCGGGTTTGGTTGGCGCCTCTGGTTTTGCAGAAACATATCTTGCCTAAAGCGCTGCACCGGCGCACGTTCTGATGCTATTTCCAGTTTAAGGACAGCCGTTTGAACAGTTTAATAAAGTTCATCTTTCAAAAGTTAGTCAAACGTGGCGCGTTACAGATATTTTGCGCTGACGGGACGCAACTGACTTTTGGAGATGGAAGCGGCGTTAGTGTTGTGGCGCGCTTCGCTGATAGTGCTGCACAGTGGCAGTTGATACTGGATCCGGAGCTAAAACTTGGCGAACTGTTTATGGATGGTCGCTTTTTGGTCGAAAAGGGCAGTATTTTCGACCTTTTAACGCTGATCTTGCAAGACGCTGATCGCAACAAGCCCGCGCTTTGGCTGAGAATTTTACAAAAAGCGCGTAACTATTCCCGTCATATTTTCCAGAGAAATACAACAACCAACGCCAAGCGCAATGTTGCCCATCATTACGACTTGGACAGCCGTCTCTACCAACTGTTTCTGGACAAGGACTTGCAGTATTCCTGCGCCTATTTCCCTTATCCCGAGGCAACGCTAGAGGAGGCTCAGCTTGCCAAAAAGCGCCACATAGCTGCAAAGCTCCTGCTGCAACCAGGCATGTCCGTGCTCGACGTTGGCTGCGGTTGGGGCGGATTGGCGCTCTATCTGGCACAATATGGCGGGGCGGGACACGTGCGGGGCATTACGCTTTCAACCGAGCAGCAACAGGCCGCGCAAGCGCGCGTGGCAGGCGCAAATCTCAACGGCAAAATTGCCATTGAACTGGAAGATTATCGCACCACGCGAGGTACATTTGACCGGATTGTATCAGTCGGTATGTTCGAACACGTCGGAGCACCATTCTTTCGAACCTATCTCGAAAGCTGTATGCGCTTGCTGAGTGACGATGGCGTGATGCTGCTTCACACAATTGGCAACGCCGACGAACCGGCCCCCACAAATCCGTTTGTCGCAAAGTATATTTTTCCGGGTGGCTACATTCCCAGTTTGTCAGAAATCTGTAGAGAAGCCGAACTGTTAGGCTTCATGATAACCGACGTGGAAGTCTTGCGGCTGCATTACGCCTACACTTTGCAAGAATGGCGCAGGCGTTTTATGGCGCGCCGGGCGGAAGCTGTGGCGCTCTATGATGAACGATTTTGCCGGATGTGGGAGTTCTATTTGTCCGCTTCGGAAACCGCCTTTCGCTATGAGGGAATTGAAGTGTTTCAAATCCAACTCACCAAGCGGCAGAACGCCGTGCCGATTACGCGCGACTATATCGCCTTGAGCGAAAATGAATTAAAAACACGAGATTCTGTCTCCATCGAATATTGATAGATAAAAACGCATCAGAAAGTCCAACGCACATGAAACACGTTCCTCATCCCCATATCGCCGAGCGCGCAAAACAAGGCGCATTGACCACCGCTCAGGAACACACTGGCTTCAACGGATGGCTCGCGGTAAAAATCACCAATGGCGTCGCGACAATGTGGTGCGCTTATGCCTTTACCATTTTGGCGCTGATTAGCTTACCTGAAGCCATAAGTGGCGGAACAGCACCGCTCATCGCCTGGATTGCGCAAACGTTTTTGCAGCTGGTGTTGCTTTCCATCATCATGGTGGGACAAAAAGTTGCAGCTTCGGCCTCCGACAAACAGGCGTTTCAAACTTTCAAGGATGCCGAAGCCCTTTTGGAAATCAGCAATGACGTTCAGCGCCTGCTGAAATCGAACACTGAACTGACCACAGAAATTCATAATATTCTGAACGCAAACGCTGCTCCTAAAACTTCTTCGGCGCATTGAGTTTGCTAAAATCTCCTTTGGGGAAGCTTGCCGGCCATTGATGGGGAGAAATGACGAGCGAGACCGACGCTCTACGCTTGCGGTCACAGCATTGGCTGAATTGTCGACAACGAGAGCGGGGCTCAATCCACGATCACTTCAATCCGGAGCGGAATCTCACGTTAAGCCCCAGATTCAAGCAACGCGGAGCTGCCGCACAATGCGAGTGGCAAGCCATGCTGAGTGACTCCGGTGGTGTGGGGCCGTTCCAGAAATTTTCGTTTCGACTGACGGCGCCATGGTGCGATCGAACTCGCAGCAGCTCGAACCGATCATTATCACCCGCATGGCCGAAGCCAAGCGGGCGTTTTTTGTGCACGGGCGCGCGCTGGGCTCATAACCCACAGGCTCGCCCAATTTTAAGAAAAGGCCGGAGGCGCTCTTTTTGCTCC
>JANXSV010000244.1 GCA_025356505.1 Methylovirgula sp. | reverse complement strand
CATCAAGGTCAACGCCAGAATGAGAGCGCCAAGCGCATACCTATTCTGCTGAGCCGGAGCGGATCGGCCATCGCAAAAAAAGCGCGAGAGATCGGAGTTGGCAGCCCGAAGACCGGCAACCAGTGGCATGGCCAGAATTGCAGTCGTCAGAACGCTGCGCGAAGCGCGCTCCGATAACCCGAAATGGTCGATGATGAGCCCGACGATGAGCACAAAAACCAGTCCGAGGATGTAAAGTAAGGGGTGAGGTCGTTGCAATATTCGGCCTTCTTGCGCGTTTGCGATTTTTATATGCTATACGTGATAACACTATTGGTCAGCAACGGGACTATCCGTAAAGCGCGAGCGAAATCATGCGAAATCATGGTCTTGCGCACTTTAGGGCCTTGCGGATTTTAGAGCTTGGCGGATTTTTAGTGCCTGGCGCGTTTTAGAGCCTGGCGCGAGATGTCGTCCACGCGGATTATCGGGGGAAAGCGAAGCCTATGTCTCAAACGCCAACACGGATTTTAATTGCCGATGACCACCCGCTGTTTCGCGGAGCGCTGCGGCAAACTCTGAGTATCGGCACTGACCCTGCAGAAATATTTGAGGCCGGAGATTTGAATTCGGCGGCAGCCCAGCTTGTCGCCCATCCCGATATCGACCTCATCTTGCTGGACTTGAATATGCCGGGCGTTCACGGTTTCTCAGGTTTAATTTATCTGCGCGCCCAGTTCGGTTCCATTCCGGTGATCGTTGTTTCTGGCTCCGAGGAACGCACGGTGATTCGTCGTTGCGTCGATTTTGGCGCCGCCGGGTTTATTCCCAAGACGCTCGATGTTGAGTCTATGCGAAGCGCCATAGCAACCGTGCTCAAGGGCGGCACCTGGACCCCGGCCGATGTCGACCTTACTTCGCCCATGGATAAAGACACTTCTGACATCATACGCCGCATGGCCAGCCTCACGCCGCAGCAGGTGAGGGTGCTAATGATGTTGTCGGAAGGGTTGCTCAATAAGCAAATTGCCTATGAGTTGACCGTGTCCGAAGCGACCGTTAAGGCGCATGTCTCCGCTATCCTGACCAAGCTTGGCGTGGAAAGCCGCACACAGGCGGTAATTCTGGCTTCCAAGATAGAACTTGATCAAAATTCGGCGGTAAACCGCTGAGGCCGTCAATATGTCGTGATTTTGCCGCGTTTATTCTGCAAACAGTACGCGCGGCGGTTCGAAAATACCGTTTGGATTTCGCTTAGGCGCGTATCCGCACAAGCAACACAGAGGCCGACATGTCCAATTCCGACCCGTATAAACCTGATACCGTCACCTTGACCCCGAATCACCTCTCTGGCCGCAGCCCGATCGGGCAAAATGACGGTTTGCATGGCTTCCTCGGAGGTTCGCCCGGGGCCGTGTTTGTGCGCCTTGCGGTGTCGTCGCTGATCGTCGGCTTCTTTCTGGTGTGGCTCGATATCCATCCCTACCAGATTCTCAACATTCTGCAGCGTTTCGCTCAACGGCTCTGGGATATGGGTTTTGATGCGGTCCGCGAAGTCGGCCAATATGTATTGGCGGGTGCTGCCATTGTGATCCCGGTCTGGTTCCTCAGCCGCCTTCTGAAATTTGGCGGGCGCTAGTCCCCACCGCTTCAGCCAGTGATGTGAAGCCATCATGCGCAAGTCTGGACACCAGTCCGGACTTGATCTCTTTTAGTAGGCCCAAGCCTTTAAATACGAAGGCCGAATAAAGCTGCAGCAGGTCCGCTCCGGCTCTTATTTTGGCATAAGCTGTTGCGGCATCATGGATGCCGCCAACACCGATCAGCGGAAACTGCCTCTCGACCCGAAGAAACACTTCGGCCAGCACTTTCGTCGAAAGCTCAAACAGCGGCCTTCCGGAAAGGCCGCCACTCTCGTCAACAGGCCCGCGGAGGCCTTGCGGCCGCGATACGGTGGTATTGGAGACGATCATGCCGTCAATGCATCGCTTTCGGGCAATTGATACAATGTCATCAAGATTTTCAAGAGTTAAGTCAGGCGCAATTTTGAGCAGCACCGGCACTTTTCCAGAGGCGTTGCTGCTGATACTGCCGCGGCCAAAACTGTCGCGCGCTTCCAAAACTCGGGCGAGCAGTTCGTCGAGCGCAGCCGCACCCTGCAAATCGCGCAAGCCCGGCGTATTCGGCGATGAAACATTGACGGTAAAGTAGCTTGCAACCGCATGAAAAGTTCTGATGCCGGAAACATAATCGGCGACCCGGTCGCTGGCGTCCTTGTTGGCCCCCAGATTAACGCCGACAATGCCGGAGTTGGGCCGGGTTTTGAGGCGCTCCAGCGCCGCAGCATGTCCCTGATTGTTGAAGCCAAGCCGGTTGATAATCCCAAGGTCATCGGGCAGGCGGAACATGCGCGGTTGTGCATTTCCCGGCTGAGGCAAAGGCGTGACAGTGCCGATTTCCGTGAAACCGAAACCCAGTTTCAGCAGTGCATCCGGAACTTCAGCGTTTTTGTCAAATCCTGCTGCCATGCCCAGCGGATTGGTAAAGCTCAGCCCGAATGCCGAAGTCGCCAGTTTTGGATCGTCCGGTAGCGGCGCGCCTGGCCACTGCGATATGGCTCTGAGGCCCAGAATTGCGGCGCGGTGCGCTGGCTCAGGCGGCAGCGCCAACAGTGCCGAACGCGTTAGGGAGGCAAACACGTCAGACAAATCTCACAGCTCCGGAAAGGCGTGGCTGCCATCCGCATTCAGTGCCAGCGGCTTGACCCAGAGCGCCTGCGCAGGCGTGAAAGTGCCGTAGAGATGCGGAAACAGCGCGCCTCCGCGCGACACTTCCCATTTCATAGCGTCGCCGCAATCGGCATCATCGATTGCAATCAGAACCAGATCGGACTGCCCGGTAAAGTATTTTTCAGCCGTTTCGCGCGCCTGCTGCGCATCAGAAAAATGAATATAGCCATCAGCCAGATCGATGGGCGCGCCATGAAATACGCCCTTCATCACGGCCTCTTTCCATAAGGATGCGGGTGAAATCTTATAAACAAGGGTCATTTGCGCTCCATTTGAAACGGGAAATTAGTCACAAGCTCACCTCGAGGCAAGCGCCTAAACGCGGGTAAAAATCAACTTGCATCGCTGCATATTTGCCTATATAGGAAATATATCCTTGTAAATTGCTTGTCTGTGCGCTGCGTATCCGTGAACAGATTTTTATCCCACTCGCGCGTGATCCGGTTGCGCGGAGTTTGAACGGTATCGCCATGTTGAATCATGATCAAATTTGGAAAGCGCTGGATGTTTTGGCGCAGCGTCATAGCTTGAGCCCCTCGGCATTGGCCAAAAAGGCCGGTCTCGACAGCACAACATTCAACAAATCCAAGCGCATGTCCCTTGATGGCCGCCCGCGCTGGCCTTCGACCGAGTCCATTGCCAAAGCGCTGGATGCCACGGGTTCAAATTTGAACGAGTTTCTTCGTCTCGTCAGTGACAGTGCTCCGCCGGTGCTGCAAACAATTCCGTTGATTGGCTTTGCCCAGGCGGGAGATGGCGGTTTTTTTGATGATGGTGGTTTCCCCGCCGGTTCCGGCTGGGACGAAATAGCCTTTCCAAATGTTGGCGATGACCACGCCTATGCGTTGGAAATCTCTGGAGACTCGATGTTGCCGCTGTATCGCGACGGGGACACGATCATAGTGTCGCCCACGGCCTCGGTGCGGCGCGGCGACAGGGTTGTAGTGCGCACCACAGACGGCGAAGTGCTCGCCAAGGAGCTCCGCCGCCAAACGCCAAAAACCGTTGAGCTGCGCTCGCTCAATCCCGATCACGGCGACCGGATTTTACCGATCGAACATGTCACGACCATTGGCCGGATTATCTGGTCCAGCCAATAATGATTTCGTGGTCGCACGAGCAATGCCGGATAGGGCGTCGGCCCTAAGCGGGACTATACCGCCCCGCGGGCAGCCAAAAACGCCGCATGTTCTTTGACGAGGCCGCCTTCTAGAGCTTTTTCGATCAGAGCAATTGTCTCGGGTATGCCATAGAGCACCGCGAAGGAGCCAAAGCGCGGACCCTTGGGCTCTCCAAGCAAAATCTCGTAAAGTGTATTGAACCAGACATTGGAAACGCCCGGGCGCTCAGGCGTCGCGCCTTTGGCTTTCATATCCTGATAACGCAGAATTGGCCGTGCCACATCATACAGAGCCGCCTGAATTTCCTCCGCCGAACTTGCCGCCGGAAGATTCTTCAGCTTTGCCGCCAACTGATGCAAAGCATCAGCCTCAACGTCATCGGCAAGACGGTAGGTTTTGGCGGGGCGTACGAAATCTCGGTAATAGCGCAGGGCATAATTCACCGCCTGATTCAGCTTTGGATGCGTTTCGGGGGACACGCCGGGCGCATAGCGCTGCACAAACCCCCATAAAACTTTGGGCTCTTCGCTGTTTGCAACCGCGACGAGGTTGAGGAGCATGGCGAAAGTCAGGCTCACACCTTCAGAATTAAGTACTTCCGCCTCTGGCGCCTTGCCGTTGTGAATGTGCCACGCCGGATTGGACAGTTTCGCCTTGTCGTCCTGCTTGGGAAGACCGGCTAGAAACTGCGCATAATCATCCATCGCGCGCGGAATAACGTCGAAGTGCAGGCGCTTAGCCTCGCGTGGCTTCTGGTACATGAAAAGCGACAGGCTTTCAGGATGCGCGTAGTTGAGCCATTCCTCAATCGTCAGACCATTTCCTTTGGACTTGGAAATTTTTGCCCCGGCCGCATCGAGAAAAAGCTCATAGTTAAAGCCCTCGGGCGGCATGCCACCCAGAGCTTTGACGATTTCGGCAGACAGCTTCACAGAATCGATCAAATCCTTGCCAGCCATTTCGTAATCGATGTCGAGAGCGTACCAGCGCATGGCCCAATCCGGCTTCCATTGCAGCTTGGCCCGCCCCCCCGTGACAAGAGTGTCAAACACTTCGCCGCCGGCCGGGTCACTCCACCGGATCAGCCCTGTTTTCGCATTCAGCACTTCGACCGGCACCTGCATTACAACGCCGGTTTTGGGGTGGATCGGCAAAAACGGTGAATAGCTTGCCGCTCGCTCTTCTCGGAATGTCGGCAGCATGATCGCCATCACCTGGCGGTAGCGTTCGAGCATACGCAACAGCGCGGCGTCAAACCGCCCGGACGTGTAGGCCTGCGTCGAGGACATGAACGTGTAATCAAATCCAAACTGATCGAGAAACGCCCGCAGCATTGCGTTGTTATGAGCGGCAAAACTCTCGAATTTCTCGAACGGGTCCGGCACACGGGTCAGCGGCTTGCCCAGATGCTTCAAAAGCATATTCTGGTTCGGAACATTTGTCGGTATTTTGCGCAGGCCGTCCATATCGTCGGAAAAGGCGATCAGCTTGGTCGCAACGCTATCTTTTGTCAGCAGTCGGAAAGCTTGCCGCACCATTGTCGTTCGGGCCACTTCGCCGAATGTACCAATATGCGGCAGGCCCGATGGTCCGTAACCGGTTTCAAAAATGACCTCCGTCTTTTTAGTCTTTTCCAGACGCGCAACCAGCTTTCGAGCCTCCTCGAATGGCCAAGAGGATGATGTCTGGGCGGCCTCGACCAGCGCGGCGGGAAAGATTTCGGTCATAGTGCATCCAGGCAGTTGCGGAAATGTAATCGCGTTTGACAGTTGCAGATGTTTCCAAAATGCCACAACCCGTCATCAGTTTTGAGGGTTCTTATCGGAAACCTTCAGGCCAAGCGCAAGCATTTAATCAGAGCCGACCTTGCGCAGCGCACTCGCATAGTTTATATGTAAACAATCATATTCCAATAACCCGCTTTCATTTGTTGTGTTGCGGGTTCATCATGGCTGAAAGATGCCGGGAGAGAGTCATGCCAAGTTACAAGGCCCCTGTTCAAGACACATTATTCCTGCTGAACGATGTCTTTCACTATCAAAATTACGGCAATCTTCCCGGTTTTGCAGAGGCAAGCATGGATGTCGTTGAGGCGGTGTTGGAAGAGGCGGCTAAGATTTCCGAAGAAATACTCCAGCCGATCAATCATTCCGGCGATCTCGAAGGTTGCACTCGCAATGCCGACGCCACTGTAACAACTCCGGCAGGGTTCAAGCAGGCGTATAAGGCATTCAAGGACGGCGGCTGGGTTGGCATTTCCGCTCCGGCAGAATTTGGCGGGCAGGGATTGCCCTATGTGCTAGGCTCGGCGGTGATGGAATATTGCGCCTCCGCCAATATGGCCTTCACCATGTATCCCGGGCTAAGCCAAGGCGCGACAGCGGCCTTGTTGCAGCATGGCAATGAGGCCCAGAAGGCGTTGTTCGCCCCGAAAATGGTGTCGGGCGACTGGACCGGCACCATGAACCTCACCGAGCCGCATTGCGGCACTGACCTTGGCCTTTTGAAAACCAAAGCTGTGCCTAACGGCGATGGCAGTTACGCGATCACCGGACAGAAGATTTTCATCTCTGCCGGTGAACACGATATGGCCGAAAATATTATTCACCTCGTGTTGGCCAGAATAGAGGGCGCACCTCAGGGCACCAAGGGAATTTCGCTGTTTCTGGTGCCGAAGTTCCATGTCAACGCTGATGGCTCGCTTGGCGCGCGCAATGCGGTCTCATGTGGTTCTATCGAACATAAAATGGGAATCCATGCCAATTCCACCTGCGTTATGAATTATGATGGCGCAACCGGGACTTTGCTGGGTGCGCAGAATAAGGGCCTCAACGCCATGTTCGTCATGATGAACGAAGCGCGCCTTGGCGTCGCCATTCAAGGGTTGTCGCTTTCAGAGGTGGCGTACCAGAACGCCGCCGCCTATGCCAAGGATCGGTTGCAGGGTCGCTCTATTTCGGGAGCAAAAGAACCGGGCAAAGTCGCAGACCCGATTCTCGTGCATCCGGATGTCCGGCGCACCCTTCTCAGCATCCGCGCTTTCAACGAGGCCGCGCGCGCTTTTATAATCTGGACGGCGCTGAAAGCCGATGTCGTCCACCATTCTACGGATGAAAAGGCGCGTCAGGCAGCCGAAGATCACCTTGGGCTGATGACGCCGATACTAAAAGGCTGCCTCACCGATATCGGCTTCGACAATTGCGTCAAGGCTCAGCAGATGTTCGGCGGCCACGGCTATATCGGTGAATGGGGCATGGAGCAATTTGTTCGCGATGCCCGCATCGCCATGATTTATGAAGGTGCCAACGGCATTCAGGCGCTTGATCTCGTGGGCCGCAAGCTTGGCCTCAATGGCGGCCGTGCGGTAACGACCTTCTTTGGAGAAGTCGCCGCCTTCATCAAGGAAAACCAGACTGACGAGGCAATGAAGCCCTATCTTGCCGGACTTCAGAGCGGCGTTGGTCACCTGCAACAGGCCACGATGTGGCTCATGCAGAACGGTCTGGCCAAGCCGGACAACGCCGGAGCGGCGTCGCATGATTATATGCATATGTTCGGGCTGGTGGCTTTCGGGCTGATGTGGGGCAAAATCGCCAAGGCTGCGCTGGCCCGCAAAGCGGCGGATGCCTCCCAAGCGCATTCCATGGATGCGAAATTGATGACCGGAAAGTTTTTCTTTGAACGGATGATGCCCGAAACCGGCGCGCATCTGGTCCGCATCAGCACCGGCGCGGATACGATGATGGCGATGACTGCGGATATGTTCTAACGCCGTGGACATGTTCTAACGCCGTGAATATGTCTTTAAAAATTTAAGGGAGACAGACAATGACCGACGCATTTATCTACGACCATGTCCGCACACCGCGCGGGCGCGGCAAAGCTGATGGCTCCCTTCACGAAGTTTCTACGCTTGGCCTCGCCACCACCGCCTTAAAAGCGCTGAAAAAGCGTAACAAACTCGATACATCCACCGTTGATGATGTAATTTTGGGCTGCGTTGATCCGGTTGGCGAAGCCGGCGGTGACATTGCCCGTATGGCCGCGATATCTGCCGGCTACGGGCATGAAGTGCCTGGCATCCAGATCAACCGGTTCTGCGCTTCGGGGCTGGACGCTATCAATTTTGCTTCGGCGCAGATCATGTCCGGTCAACATGACGTAACCGTTGCAGGCGGCGTCGAGAGTATGAGCCGCGTTGGCATTGGTGCATCTGGCGGCGCTTGGCCGGTGGACCCGAGCATTGCCATTCCAGCTTATTTCATGCCGCAGGGTGTTTCGGCGGATTTGATCGCCAGCAAATACGGCTTTTCGCGCGATGATGTCGACGCCTATGCAGTTGAAAGCCAGCGCCGCTCGGCGGAAAGCTGGGCAAAAGGCTATTTTGATAAATCCGTGGTTCCTGTGAAGGATGTCAATGGGCTGACCATTCTGGCCAAAGACGAACATATGCGCCCCGGCACCGATATGCAGTCGCTTGCCTCACTAAAGGCCAGCTTCACCATGATGGGCCAGCAGGGAGGCTTTGACGCCGTGGCGATGCAGGCGCATCCCGAAATCGAAGAAATTAATCACGTCCATCACGCCGGAAACTCCTCCGGCATTGTTGACGGCGCGGCGGCTGTGCTCATTGGCAATGCCGAAGCGGGAAAACGAGCCGGCTGGAAGCCGCGAGCGAAAATCCGCGCTTTCGCCAATATTGGCTCCGAACCGGCGCTGATGTTGACCGGGCCGGTTGATGTGACCAAAAAAGTGCTGGCCCGCGCCGGTATGAACATTTCTGACATTGACCTGTTTGAAGTCAACGAGGCCTTTGCGGCCGTGGTTCTGCGCTTCATGCAGGCTTTCAATCTCACCAATGAACGCGTGAATGTTAGAGGCGGAGCAATCGCGCTCGGTCATCCGCTTGGCGCAACCGGTGCAATGATTCTGGGCATGGCGATTGACGAGTTGGAACGCTCCGGCAAATCGACGGCTTTGATTACCCTTTGCATCGGCGGCGGAATGGGCACCGCCACCATCATTGAACGGGTTTAAGGGAGCAAGCCGATGAACCTCACCAACTTCACCTTCGCGATTGACGCCGATGGTATCGCGCTCCTCACCTGGAATATGGCTGGCCGCTCAATGAATGTCATCACCTCTGCGGTGATGGACGAGCTCGATCAGGTCATTGACCAAGTGGCAAGCGACGCTGCAATCAAGGGCTGCGTCATTACTTCCGGCAAAGAGACATTTTCGGGCGGCGCAGACCTCACCATGTTGCAGGCCAGCGGCGCGCTCTTCGCCAAAACCGCCAAAGAGCAGGGCCAAGACGCTGCCATGCAACAATTTTTTGACGGCACCCGCCGCTTGACCTTGCTTTTTCGAAAGCTGGAAACATGCGGCAAGCCATTCGCCGTAGCCATCAATGGCACATGCCTCGGCGGCGCATTCGAGCTGGCGCTGTCCTGCCATTACCGCGTCATGGCCGATCACGACAAGGCCCGTGTTGGCCTGCCGGAGATCAAGGTTGGCCTGTTCCCGGGCGCTGGCGGCACCCAGCGCGTCGCGCGCCTGATGCAAACGGGCGACGCCTTGCAAATGCTGCTCAAGGGCGATCAAATAAAGCCGCAAGCCGCGAAGATGATGAATTTGGTTCATGAACTCGCGCCCGCAAGCGAAATTATCGACAAGGCAAAAGCCTGGATCGCGGCAGGCGGCAAGGGTATTGCCCCTTGGGATGACAAAGCGTTCAAGCTTCCCTCCGGCAAGGTGTTTTCCCCCGCAGGCATGATGATATGGCCACCGGCAAACGCCATCTACCGGCGTGAAACGCAGGATAATTACCCTGCAGCCAAGGCGATGTTGAAAGCTGTGTTTGAAGGCTTACAAGTGCCGATGGACCTCGCCTTGAAAATTGAGGCGCGCTATTTCACCCAGATTTTGCAGACCAAAGAAGCGCGAGCGATGATCCGGTCGCTGTTTGTTTCCATGGGCGAACTCAATAAGGGCGCGCGTCGTCCCGCATCGGTGCCAGCCAGTTCGCTGAAGAAAATAGGTGTGCTAGGTGCCGGCTTCATGGGCGCGGGCATTGCCTCGGTTAGCGCCAGCGCCGGTTTGCAGGTCGTGCTGATCGATCGGGATCTGGAGGCCGCCACCAAAGGCAAGGCCCATATCGAAAAAACCCTGTCGGATCAGGTGGCCAAGGGCCGCATGAAGGGAGCCGCGCGCGATGAAGTGCTTGCCCGCGTCACACCGAGCGCTGACTACGCCGATTTGAAGGGCGTTGATCTGGTCATCGAGGCTGTCTTTGAAGACCGCGACGTAAAAAAGGCGGCAACGCAAAATGCGGAAAGCCACATCGGCACAGATGTGATTTTTGCTTCCAACACGTCGACGCTGCCGATTTCGTCTCTGGCCGCAAATTCAACCCGTCCCGAGCAGTTCGTCGGCATTCACTTTTTCTCACCTGTCGAAAAAATGCTGCTGGTGGAGATCATCAAAGGCAACAAAACCGGTGAAAAGGCTATTGCCACTGCGATGGATTTTGTTCGCCTGATCAAAAAAACCCCAATTTTGGTCAATGATACGCGCGGTTTTTACATCAACCGCTGCGTGCTCAATTATATGCTTGAGAGCAACCTCATGTTGATGGAGGGCGTTCCTCCCGCCATGATTGAAAACCTCGCCAAACAGGCGGGAATGCCGGTCGGGCCGCTGGCGCTATGCGATGAAACCGGCGTCGATCTTGGCTGGAAAATCATTCAAGCCACCAAAAAGGACCTTGGTGAAGGTGCCGTAAACCCGATGCAAGAAAAGCTTTTTGAGGCTTTGGTGGTCAAAGGGCAGCGGTTTGGTCGTAAAAACGGCAAGGGCTTC
>JANXSV010000223.1 GCA_025356505.1 Methylovirgula sp. | reverse complement strand
TGGCGGGTTGCTGGCCTCGCTCAGTGTAGAATTTGGCGATAGCGTGTTGGTGCGCAATTTTGCTGCCGCGCTGATGATTGCTTTCGGTTTGATTATGCTTGTGCCGATGTTGGGATTGAAATCCGAACATGTTCTGGGCCCGCTGGCAGGCTTCGCTGACAGAATGGCCGAAACTTTGCCTAAAATTGGACTCGTCGGCCAATTTTTCGCGGGAGTGGTTCTGGCTTTTGCCTGGGCGCCCTGCGTCGGGCCAACGCTTGGTGCAGCCTTTGCTCTGGCTGCAAGCGGCGGGTCACTTGCCGCTGCCATTGCGATCATGGGAGTGTTTGCGCTGGGTTCGGCGGCGGCACTTCTGGCGGCAGGATATGGGCTTTCCCGGATAGCCGCATCGGGAAAAGCACTGACGCGAAAGACAGCACAATTTGGCAGCGTGGCGCTCGCCGTTGTGCTGATCGCGGTTGGCTTTGGCATCATCAGCGGCTTCGATAAGGTCATCGAAACCGCATTCATCGATTTTATGCCGAACTGGCTGGTGATGTTCGCAACCCGCGTTTAAGCGGATTTGAGCGGGTGAGCCATGAAAAACCGGAGCATTTCGGCGCTGGCGTCCGGGCCTGTTGACTGCGTGTAGGTGCCCCTGGCGTTGCCGCCCGACCAAGCATGAGCGGCACCGTGGATGAGCCACTGCTCGACTTCCGGCGCAGCGCCTTTATTGGCAAAAGTGGTTTGTGTCGAAATCACGCCGCTCTCCGAGGCGACCTTACGTTGAGACTTTTCAAATCTCCCGGATTGCGCATGTTGCGCCACGATGGCATCCGCATTGGCGGGATTGACAGTTGAATCGCGGTCGCCATGAAACACGATTGTCGGGATTTTAATGCTTTCGGCGCGCGCGGGTTTGGGCGCGTGGGATTTCATCGCGGACATCGCCGAAGAAACGTCAATAGCCAGGCCGCAGGCCAAGCCGGAATGAATGCCCACGGCGGCAAAAATGTCAGGATATTGCGCCGCGAGAATGGCTGCGGCAGCGCCGCCAGCGGAAAGTCCGGCGACATAGATGCGCTGACGGTCCACCTTGAAGTCCTTGGCGATCTGTTTGGTAATCCCGGCGATGATTGCCGGCTCGCCGTGACCCCGTCTTTGATCTTCCGGCCTATACCAGTTCCAGCATTTCGTCATATGGGCGCTTTGGGGCTGAAGCGGATAGGCGACCAGAAATCCCTGCTCCTGCGCCAGCACGTTCATTTTGGTGCCCAGAGCAAAATCGTCCGGATTTTGCGTGCAGCCATGTAGCATGATGACCAAGGGCATGGGCTTTAAAGCATAGGTGGAGGGCACAAAGAGTTTGTAGCTGCGCGCGCCTGCCTCATTGGCAAAGTCGAAGGCAGTAAAACTTCCCTGTTTCTTTGCTTCTGGAGTGACCGATTTCGCAGCCGGGCGGGTTTTTGGCACTTTCACGAGGCCACCCATCAATTTTGATACGGCATCTTGAAGGCGACCCTCACGCGTGAGCCGGGCAGCTTCAGTCAGAGGCGACCGGACGAGGCCAATCTTCGGTAATTTGAATTTGGGAAATTGCATTCTAAAAATCCTTGAGATGAAAAACACGAATGAGCTAATGCATTTTATCGGCCAGCGCCGCCTTTACCTGTGCGGATGCCTGTATCGCGCCCAGAACATGGATGGAAGATATGCCCGCACGCGCCACCTCTGGCGAAATATCAGCGGCAAATGTGACAAGCCCAAGCACATTGATGTGCAGCGGATTGCCGGAGGCTTCTGCGGCTGCGAGTTCATCTCTGGTGATTTGGCGCAGGCCAAGCACGAGCTTTTTCCGGAGCAAGGACTGGCGCAATGCGTCCGAATGTTGTTGCAATTGATTGCGGATGGCGGTGCGGATCAGGTCGGTACGGTTAGAGTAAAACCCGTCACGCACCAGCAGATCAATCTGGCCGAGATCGACATATCCTAGATTGATGGTGATCTTTTCACTGTCGGACGGTTTTAATTTGAGGTCTGTGATCATGCTCGGCCCAAAAACATCTGTGTGGATGGTCTGTAGATGGTGATCATGCTGAGTTCCTGCAAGGCCGGATTACGCATATTTGATCGCGCGCCTAAGGCATAACTTTCATCATGTGGCCATCAACAACGGCCAGCGCGATTTGGTTCCGCTGCAGTGCAACATTTGCGCCTCCGGTGAACTCACCAAAAGCAGGCAGAATGATCTGATTTTGACACACCACGAAACATGGCAGGCGCAGCTTTTGCCGTCCGGTGCCTTTGAGGCTTATGGTCGGGTGAACATGCCCCGCAAGCGTAATGTGCAGCGGATGCGTGGAAACGTTTTCATCTGGATAATGGCGCGCAATGATCCTGCCATGGTGCAGCGGCTCATTTGCGTGTTCCAGATCAAGCGTTTCGCTACGATTTCCGGCGCGGATGTCATGATTGCCGCGCACAAGGATCATGCGGATCGAGGCATGGTCTTGCCGCCAAGCCGTGAATTGCGCCATGAGTTCACGCGTGTAAGCCTGCCGTGCGTGGAACAAATCCCCTAGGAAAATGAGATTTTCCGGCTGGGTCTGTTGGAGTAGCCGGGTCAGACGCCCGAGGTTTTCCGATGTCGTGCCGCCGGGGACTGGCTGGCCAAGAGCGCGAAAGGTTGCCGCCTTGCCCAAGTGAACGTCAGCGACAAAGAGTGACGCTGTTGCGGGGTCCCAAAGCGCGCGCTCGGGCAACAAAACCAGGTCGTGATGGCAATAGCGCGAAACGAGACTGCTCAAGATAACGCCGCTTTTGGCTGGTCGTCCTTTTCCAGTGCCGCAGCCATGCGCTCAACCCGCTCTTTCAAGGATTCATTGGTCAGCGTTTCGCGCAGACGTTCAACCAACAGCGGAAAGGCAAGCGGCGAACAGCGTTCGAGCGCAATCAAATTGAGGCGCTTGAGGTTCATGTCGTTCAATGTTGTAGCGATCAGGTCCATATCCAGTTCTTCATAGAGCAATTCATTCTGCGCCTGAACTAGCAGACCATTCTCTGGATCATATTTGGCAAAGACATCGAAATACAGACCCGAAGAGGCCTGAATTTGCCGCGAGGATTTGCGCGTCCCCGCATAAGAGCTTTGCACCAGACCCGAAACGCGCGCAATATCGCGGAACCGGCGGCGCGCGAGTTCGGTCGCGTTGACACTCAGGCGAACCTGATCGGGCAGGGTGTCTGGCATTTCGATATCCAGCAACTGGCTGATTTCAGCGGCCCAGTCCCTTGGTGCAGCGCTTAAAATTTCGAAGCCGTAATCGTTGATCGCCAGTGAAAATGTGCCGGAGGTGATCTTTGCTGCGCGCCAGGAGAGCAGGCTTGCAAGTCCAAGATGCACATTACGACCAGCAAATGGATAGATGAATAAGTGCCAGCCCTCACGCGTGGCGAGGGTTTCGACCAGTAAAGTGCCCGGCGTCGGCAGGGCGGAGCGCTCCAACTGCAAATCAAGCATGGGTTTGGCCGCGCGCAGTTCCGGCGTTGTGAAAATGCCGTTGGCGGCGAGCTCCAGCTGTTCCACCATGGCATTTGCCAGTGTGGTCGAGAGCGGCATGCGGCCGCCGCCCCGCCGCGGGACGGAAGCCTGGGTGCCTTTCGCCTTGCGCACATAGGCGGTCATGTCGCGCACCTGGACGAGGGATACCAGCCGCCCGGCAAACCAGAACCGATCTCCCGGCTTCAATCGGGCAATAAAGCTTTCTTCAACCGTGCCCAGCTTGGCACCTAGAGGCGCGGGGCCGAACTGAACCATGATGCTTGAATCGGATGTGATCGTGCCGATATTTTGCCTGTGGCGCATTGCCAAATCGCGGTCGGTAACCCGCCATACGCCGCTTTTGTCCGGTGCACAGCGACGAAAATCGGGATAGGCGCGCAGCGTTGCGCCACCCCGACGCACGAAATCGAGACAAAACTGCCACTCTTCATCGCTCAGGTTTTCATAGGCGGCAGTGTGTGAAATTTCTGAACGAAGTTCGTCTGGCGTGAAACCACCGCCAAGGCCGATTGTCACCAGATGTTGCACCAGCACATCAAGAGGTGCTTTTGGCGATGTTTTGCCCTCGACTTGCCCGCGCGCGATGGCCATTTGCAACGCCGCAGATTCGACCAGCTCAAGCGTATGGCTGGGCACGAGCGTTATGCGGGAGGCTCTGCCGGGGGCGTGGCCGCTGCGTCCGGCGCGCTGAAGCAGCCGTGCCACGCCTTTTGGCGAGCCGATCTGGAGGACGCGCTCCACAGGGAGAAAATCCACGCCCAGGTCAAGGCTCGATGTGCAGATTACAGCCTTGAGCGCGCCGGTTTTGAGGCCCTGTTCGACCCATTGCCGGGATTCGTTGGCCAGAGAGCCATGATGAACTGCAATCAAACCGGCCCAATCCGGCCTTGCGTGAAGCAAATTATGATACCAGATTTCAGATTGCGCCCGGGTGTTGGTGAATATCAGAGAATTGGCGCTGGCCTCGATTTCGGCGATCACTTGCGGCAGCATCGTCAAACCTAGATGGCCGGCCCAAGGAAAGCGCTCGGCAACCTCTGGAATGAGCGTATCAACAACGATGGTTTTCTTAATCTGGGCGCTGACCAAGATACCAGCGTGATTGCGCTGTGACCCTAAAAGGATGCGCTTGGCTTCGTCCAGATTGCCGATGGTTGCCGACATGCCCCAGATGAGCAGGGCCGGGTTCCATTGGCTCAGGCGCGCCAGCGCCAGTTGCACCTGAACGCCGCGTTTGTTGCCGAGAAGTTCGTGCCACTCATCGACGACGATGCCACCCAATCGCCCCAAAGCCTGATGCGCGTGGGGCTGAGACAGCATCAAGCTGAGACTTTCCGGCGTGGTAATCAGCACAGTTGGCGGATTTCGGCTTTGGCTGGCGCGGTCTTTGGCGCTGGTATCGCCTGTGCGCATGGCCACGCTCCACAGCGGCGCGGAAGGTTCGAGCGCATGAAGCTGGGTAAAGGCCGCGCTCAGAGCCAGCGCTGTATCAGCCGCCAGAGCCCGCATCGGCGTAATCCAGAGAAGGGTAAGGCCGTCATTGCGGGGCAGCGCCTGCAATGCGCCCAAACCCACAGCCAAGGTTTTCCCTGCGCCGGTGGTGGCGTGAAGCAAACCGCTGCGGCCCTGCGCCATATTTTGCCAGACTTCAGCCTGAAAGGGCAGGATTTTCCAGCTTTTTTGCTCGAACCACTGCGCCACCGCCGCGTTCGGCGCAGAGGCTCTGGTCATGGGGAGGCCGGTAGAAGCGCGTGCAGGCTGGCCAACGTATCTGCTTCAGCGATGGGCTTATCCTTTCGCCAGCGCAACATCCGCGGAAAGCGCACGGCGATGCCGCTTTTATGGCGTTTGCTCAAGGCGATGCCCTCGAAACCAAGCTCGAAAACCAGTGAGGGTTTGACACTGCGCACGGGGCCGAAGCTCTCCACCGTCGTTTT
>JANXSV010000190.1 GCA_025356505.1 Methylovirgula sp. | reverse complement strand
CAGCGTCTGCCATCGCCGAAACAATACCGGACATATGCGACGTATATTGCCCAACAGCCAGAAACCCGCCGGCGTTGACAGCCCCGGCCACAAAACAGAGCGTCTGCCCAAGATGCGCATCGTTGAGCGCATTTCGCTCCGCTGCTGTTATGCGACCAAAATGCGCCGTGGTTAGCGCAGTGTGGTGCCGCAGCAAGTGGAAATTGAACATCCGCTACTCAACCCTACCTTGCCGCGTTGTCAATGCGCGACCACGCCGCGCACTTACCGCTCACCCTCGCCGCTCACCCTCGCCGCTTACCCCTGGGCCGCAATCTCAAAAGCCTCAATTGCCGCGGCGGCCAATTCGTCGGCAAAAAAATCTTCCGCAACTTTGGGAGAAAATGTGAACGTATCCAGCCCAAGCGCCGCCAGCTTGGCGACATCGTTTGCGCTGCGCAGGCTCGCGACCAGAATCCGCGTCAGCCCGCCTGCGGCTTGCGCAGCGGCGTGCATCGCCGCGATGTCGCCAAATCCGTCGCGCTTGGCATCCGTGATACGTCCCAGATACGGCGCGCTGTAACTTGCGCCAATCACACTTGCCAGTAAGGCCTGCGCCGGAGTGTAGACCGCCGTCAGCGTCACGCGCAGATTTTCGGCGATGAGTGTTTTCGCCGCAACAATTCCGGCCGCATTTGTCGGGATTTTGACCACAACCCGCTTATCGATAAAGGCCAGCGCGCGGCCATTGGCGACATAGGCCTCGGCTGTACGGCCCCATGATTGAAGCTGCACCTCTTGCGCCCCGAGGGCAAAAGCCTCGCGCGCCAACACCTGAAGTTCGGCACTATCACAACGCACACCCGCCGCCTGAAGTAAAACCGGATTGGTGGTAACGCCATAAAAAAGGCCGCTTGGAAGCCACTTTGTCCAATCGGAGACAGCGGCGCTGTCCAGAAAAAATCGCAGCTTTGGCGGTGAGGACATGGTCGGCATCTTTCCGGTGGGCACCGGACTAAGCGTCTGCGGCGCAACCAATCCTTAATCACGTTTGCTATCGGAAAATCAACCTGTCTCAACACTTCGTTAAGATTACCAATGTCTAAATGCAAAACGCTAACATTGAATCGCAAGCTCTAATCACGTTCATTTCGTATGCATTTTGCTTCAAAATCCTATTTTTCGCCGCTTATCACCCTGGGGCAGGTGCATGGGCTACGGCCGCAAGCCGGATATTGGACGCAAATACAGCGACGGAACTCACACTTTTTGTCTCTAAGCCCGATAAAAACCAAAAACGCGGTAAAGACCACACGCATGACCGAAGATCTCCGCCATATCCCAGTTTTGCGCACGCAAGCCCTTGGTGTGCTTAATGTGCATAGCGGCGGGCTTTACCTCGACGCTACGTTTGGTGCAGGCGGTTACAGCCGCGAAATCCTCAATACCGAAGGCGCTCGCGTCATCGGCATCGACCGTGATCCAAATGCCATCAGGGATGGTCAGGTCATGGTGCAGGAATTTGCGCCACGGATGACGCTGCTTCACAGCCCTTTCAGCGCTTTTGAAGCCCTTATTGCTGAGAAGCTTGACGGAATTGTCATGGATATCGGCGTTTCGTCCATGCAGATCGACGAAAGCGAACGCGGCTTTTCATTCCGGTTTGACGGCCCTCTCGATATGAGAATGTCCCAAACTGGCCCGACCGCCGCGGATATCGTCAATTTTGCCGACGAGGAACGCCTCGCCAATATCCTGTTTTACTATGGCGATGAACGTGCCTCGCGCCGCATCGCCAAGGCCATTGTGATGGACCGGGCAAAGGTGCCCTTCACCTCAACGCTGCAATTGGCCAGCTTGCTCGGGCGGTTACTCCCCTCCAAACCAACCGAAATCAACCCGGCAACCCGCACTTTCCAGGCACTGCGCATCGCCGTCAACGATGAGCTGGGCGAACTGCTGCGCGCGCTGGAGGCCGCGGAACGTGCTTTGAAGCTGGGCGGCGTCCTTAGCGTGGTCACTTTTCATTCCTTGGAAGACCGCATCGTCAAACAGTTTTTTGCCAGCCGCACCGGCAAGGGACAGGCGATTTCGCGTTATTTGCCTGGGGAAATTGTTCCGCCTGCTGCAACCTTCAAATTTGAAGCCAAGCAGCCGATCACCCCGCAGGAGGCCGAAACGGCAGTAAATCCACGCGCGCGCTCCGCTAAATTGCGCTTCGCCACACGGCTTGAGGCTCCGGCGCGCCCGGCCGACCAAAATCTGGCCAAACTTGCCAGCCTTCCCGAACCCGCAAGGAGGCGCTGATATGTGGCGCTTGATGCATTTTGTAGCCATTGCCGCGCTCATCGGCAGCGCCGGTTATGCCTATTCGATCAAATACGAAACCATGTGGTACGCCGAACAGGTCATCATCGCGCGCACCGCGATCGTCAAAGAACATGACACCATCAGCCAACTCCGCGCCGAATGGGCAAATCTTTCACGCCCGGACAGGGTGCAGGAACTTGCAGAAAAATATCTTGATCTCAAACCCTTGGCCCTCAACCAAATTGGCCGGTTGCGTGACATCCCGGAAATCGCGCCAAAGGTTGATGTGATCGCCAATACGATTGATACGCTCGCCACCGGGTCAATTGTGACCCCCTCAGCCAAGCCGAAACCCACGCCCGTTAAGCCGCTCGCACATCCAAAGCCCGGCGTCACCACACCAACAAGTCACAAGCCATGAGTGAAGCCCCCGACATGAGCCAAGCAAGTGACATGAGCAAATTGAGCGACATGAGCCAACCAAAGCCGGACGCCGAAGCTGCGAAGCCTGCTACAAAAAAAGCGCGCTGGAAACTGTTCGACAAGCGCTGGCTGTTTGCTGACGTAAGCAAGTCAAATTTGCGTGTGAAAATCGCTGCGCTCGCTTTCGTCGTGCTTTTTGGCGCTATCAACGGTAAGTTAGTATACCTCGGCCTGAAACCGGAACCTGCCCAAACCGCCAAAAGCGCGGCATCGGATGCTGTTTCAGGCGCGCGGCCCGATATTTTGGATCGCAATGGCGACGTTTTGGCCACGGACATCAAAGTCATGTCGATTTTCGCTGAGCCGAAGCGCATCATTGACAAGGATGAGGCTGTCGAATTGCTTTCGGCGGTGCTCCCCGGGCTCGATTCCAAAGAATTGCGCGAGCGCATCGGCTCCCGCAAGGGTTTCATTTGGGTCAAACGCGCCGTCACCGAAAAAGAGCGTGCCGAGGTATTCCACCTTGGCTTGCCCGGCATAGGCTTTTTGCCGGAACATAAGCGCTCCTATCCCAACGGCCCGATAGCCGCCCACGTTCTCGGCTTCACCAATACCGACAATAACGGTATTGCCGGAATGGAAAAATACATCGACGGCGAGGGCCTGGCTGATCTGCACGGCGCCGGATTTCGCCTCACCCCGGAAGATCTCAAGCCGGTTCAAC
>JANXSV010000180.1 GCA_025356505.1 Methylovirgula sp. | reverse complement strand
ATTTACCGCCCGCAACAGAGTTGACTTACCGGAGCCGGAGAGGCCCATGAGGACGCATATTTCGCCTGAATTGACTTGGAGTGTTGCATCGGCGACACCCACCACACGCCCCGTCGCATTTAAAATCTCGTCGCGGGTTTTTCCTTGGTCAAGCAACGCGAGCGCAGCCGCGGGATTCGCGCCGAAAACAATATCGACATGCTGAAAATCGATGGCGATTGCCGGAGTTTCGGTCATCTGACTACCTCGGTTTGCGGGTTGCCTGGCGGCATACGCGATCAAGCACGATGGCGAGCAAGACGATACAAAGCCCGGCTTCAAAGCCCATCACCGGGTTCACCGTATTGAACGCGCGAACCACCGGCTTGCCGAGGCCATCAGCGCCGACAAGAGCCGCGATCACAACCATCGACAATGAGAGCATAATACATTGCGTAATGCCCGCCATGATCGTTGGCGCGGCATAGGGCAGCTCCACCTTCCACAATTGCTGGCTCTTCGTTGCGCCGAAGGCTTCGCCCGCCTCCAGCAGGTGAACCGGAACGGAAGATACGCCCAGATGCGTCAACCGCACGGGCGCGGGAATGGCAAAAACCACAGTGGAAATCAGCCCTGGGACGACGCCGATACCGAACAGGATCAGCGTCGGGATGAGATAAACGAATGTCGGGATTGTCTGCATCAGATCAAGCACGGGCCGCATGATGCTGTTTAAGGTTTTATGATGAGCCATAGCGATACCGAGCGGCACGCCAATGGCCATGGACACAACCGTGGCCCATGTCATTAACGACAGGGTTTGCATTGTGTCCTTCCAATAGCCAAGATCCATGATGAGGGCAAAGGCGAGCACCACAAACACAGTCAGCTTCCAAGACCGATGTATGTAGTAAGCGGCAGCGGCGAAGCAGAGCACGATGACTTCGGGAGGCAGCCATAGTAGGAGATTGGTGAGGCTCGAGATGAAAAATTGCAGGACGCTGGTCACAGTGTCAAAAAACCACTGCGCCGTTTTCAATTGGTCGACGCCGGACTTGATCCAAGCCCCTAGCGGAATTTTATGAAGCGCCAGCCATTGATCCACGTGTCAAATTCCCCTCAAAACGCCGGATATTAAAAAGCCCCGCGAAAATCTCTCGCGAGGCTTGTTTGTTTAGAGGCCGAGGCTCTTCTTAACGGCGTCAAGGCCGGGCTTGCCATCAAAGGTCGTGACATCTTTCAGCCAGCCGTCGAGCGCCGCGGGATTGGCTTTGATCCACATTGTTGCGGCCTTTTCTCCTTCGAGGCCGTCAAACAGGATTGAACCCATCATCTGATTTTCCGCCGTCAAGGTGAACTTCAAATTGTTGATGAGCGCCCCGGCATTGGGACAATCGGCGGTAAAACCGGCGCGGGTATTGGTGTAGATGGTTGCTCCGCCAAAATCGGGACCGAACACGTCATCGCCGTCAGACAGATAGCTGATTTTGTATTTGGTGTTCATCGGGTGAGGTTCCCAACCCAGGAACACGATCGGGTCATTTTTGCCAGCGGCTTTTTCCACCTGAGCCAACATGCCTTGCTCTGAAGATTCGACAACCTCGAAGCCCTTTAGCTCGAATTTATTGTCTTTGATCATATCCAGAATCAGGCGATTGCCGTCGTTGCCCGGCTCGATACCGTAGATTTTTCCAGCGAGCTTGTCCTTAAACTTGGCAAGATCTTTGAAGCTTTTCAGGCCGGCATCGTAGAGATAGGTCGGAACAGCAAGGGTATATTTTGCGCCGGTCAGGTTAGCACCGAGCACTTCAACAGTTTTGTCATCGACATAGGCCTTGCGGTCAGCTTCCATGGTGGGCATCCAATTGCCCAAAAACACGTCGATTTGTTTGTTGTGAAGTGCGGTGTAGGTCACTGGAACAGCGAGCACATCAGTATGCGGCTCGTAGCCAAGGCCTTTGAGCAGAACGGACGCGGTGGCGGTGGTGGCAGTGATATCGGTCCAGCCGACATCAGCAAATTTGACCGCTTTGCACGAGGCTGGGTCTGCCGCGAAAGCTGCAGATGACATGAGGCTTGCAGCCAGGCCGACCGCGAGAAGCTTGGTGTTGAGTGTCATTATGATCTCCCTCAAAAAAGGTGCGAGTTGAATGGGCACACCGGAAGCGCTCTATCATGCACGGCAGCCAAGCTTCGTAAACGAAATTTACGCCGTCGTAATTCAGCCAAACTTAACCGAGGCTCCCTTGCGGGGAAACGACATGAAACGGCGATCTATGTGAAGTTTTGCGCAGTGCGTGAAGCACAACTGGCCTATGCAAACGGAATTTGACTATATCATCGTAGGAGCCGGGTCGGCGGGATGTGTGCTGGCCAACCGCATGAGCGCGGATGCGGGCACGTCCGTTCTGCTGCTCGAATTTGGCGGTTCCGACGCGTCGCCCTTCGTTCAGATGCCAAGTGCCTTGGCTATCCCGATGAATTCAAAGCAATTTGACTGGGGTTATCACAGTGAGCCAGAGGCCAATCTCAATAACCGCCGGATGCATGTGCCGCGCGGCAAAGTGATTGGCGGATCGTCCTCCGTGAACGGCATGGTCTATGTGCGTGGACATGCTGAGGATTTTAACACGTGGGAACACTTGGGAGCGCGAGGCTGGTCCTACGCTGATGTTTTGCCGTATTTCCAACGCTCCGAGACTTATTCGCGCGGTGCAGACGCTTACCGCGGCGGCGATGGACCGCTGCACACCCGCAAAGGCGATATGCTGAATCCGCTTTACGGGGCTTTTATTGCAGCCGGCGTTGAGGCCGGTTATGGCGAGTCCTCTGATTTGAACGGCTTCCGGCAAGAGGGGTTTGGCGCCTTCGACATGACAGTGCATCGCGGGGTGCGCTGGTCAGCCGCCAATGCATATCTTCGCCCGGCGTTACGGCGCAAAAATCTGCGATTGCGTTCGCGGTGTTTGGTGGAAAAGGTGCTGTTCGAGGGCAAAAAAGCCGTCGGAGTGGCATATACCTGTAAGGGAAGTAAATTTCAGGCCAAAGCGCGCCGCGCCGTCGTTCTGTGCGGCGGAGCAATCAATTCGCCGCAATTGCTACAACTTTCCGGCATTGGCGACAGTGAACATCTGAAAAAAACAGGTGTCGCGCCATTGGTTCACCGCGCAGGGGTCGGGGCCAATCTGATGGATCACCTTGAGTTTTACTTTCAGATCAAAAGCTCCCAGCCGATTACGCTCTATCCGGTGTTGAGCCCGTGGCGCAAAGCGCTGATCGGGATGCAATGGATGGCGACCGGCGGCGGACTTGGCGCCTCAAATCATTTCGAGTCCGGCGGCTTCATCCGCAGCCGCGCCGGGGTTCCCTATCCCGACATCCAGTTTCATTTTCTGCCTCTTGCTGTTTCGTATAACGGCGGCAAGATGGCTAGCGAACACGGATTTCAGGCGCATGTGGGGCCTATGCGTTCGAAAAGTCGTGGCTCGGTCAAGATCAAAACCGCGGCTGCGACCGAGAAACCGGAAATCCGCTTCAATTACCTTTCGCACGAGGATGACTGGGCGGAGATGCGCGCCTGCGTGCGGCTGACGCGTGAAGTGTTCGAAACCGAGGCTTTCAAACCGTATTACGCTGCTGAACTTCAGCCAGGCAAGAGCGTGACGCGTGACGCGGACATCGACGCTTTTGTGCGCCAGCATGTTGAAAGTGCCTATCACCCGTCTGGCACCTGCAAAATGGGTGACCCCGATGATGCGATGGCGGTGGTGGATTCGCAAACGCGCGTTATCGGCGTCGAAAACCTGAATGTGGTCGACAGCTCGATTTTGCCATTGATCACCAACGGCAATTTGAACGCGCCTACAATCATGCTGGCCGAAAAAGCGGCAGATCATATTTTGGGCAAAGCGCCTTTGGCGCAGTCCAATGCGCCGGTGTGGCAGAACCCCGATTGGGAGATCAGCCAGAGGTGAGGCGGCGATAAGGTTAAGTGCCACAGAGGCGACACTTTCCAATTGAGCGCGGCGGCTGCATCGTCTAGAACCGAGGCAAGTCATACAGCTTTCTCTTTCTCAAACCTTTTGCGGCCTCATGTCAGATTCACTCAAGCCAGATGCACACGATGTCGCCTCGATTCTCATCAACGCGCTGCCGCATATGCTGCGCTATGATGAAAGCATTATCGTGGTGAAATATGGCGGCCATGCCATGGGTGACGAGAAGGTGGCGCGCGATTTTGCCAAGGACATGGTGTTGCTGGAGCAGTCCGGCGTCAATCCGGTGGTCGTGCACGGCGGCGGGCCGCAAATCGGCGCGATGCTGGCTAAGCTTGGCATCAAAAGTGAGTTTTCCGGCGGATTGCGCATCACCGACAAGGCCACGGTTGAGATTGTCGAAATGGTGCTTGCCGGGTCAATCAACAAGCAGATCGTCGGCACAATCAACCGCGAGGGCGGACGAGCCATCGGCCTTTGCGGCAAAGACGGCAACATGGTCACCGCCAAAAAGGTGGGACGTACCGTGCGCGATCCGGACTCAAATATTGAACATTATATAGATCTGGGTTTTGTCGGTGAGCCGGATAAAGTTGACGCGACGGTGCTTGAGCAGGTGCTCGGGCGCGAGCTTATTCCCGTCCTTGCCCCAGTGGCGCAAGGCAAGGATGGCGAAACCTATAATGTGAATGCCGACACTTTCGCAGGAGCAATTGCGGGCGCGCTGAAGGCGAAACGGCTCCTGTTGCTCACGGACGTGCCCGGTGTTTTGGACAAGAATAAAAACCTGATCAAAGAGCTGAAGGTCTCTCAAATTCACGGGCTTATTGCCGATGGCACAATTACCGGTGGCATGATTCCTAAGGTCGAAACATGCATTTACGCGCTTGAGCAGGGCGTAGAAGGCGTGGTTATTCTCGACGGCAAGGTGCCTCATGCTGTGCTTGTAGAACTCTTGACCGACCTTGGCGCAGGGACGCTGATCACCCGTTGAAAACGGCCTTCGCGCATGTGGACACTTGGGTTTTTGACCTGGATAACACGCTCTATCCGCCGCATGCGGATTTATGGCCAAAAATCGACGAGCGCATAACCAGCTATATTGCCACGCGCTTTGAACTGGACCGCGTGGCAGCGAGGGCGATGCAAAAGGCATATTATCATGAATTCGGGACTTCATTGTCAGGCCTAATGCAGCGCCATCACGTCGATCCGCACGAATTCCTCGATTTTGTGCATAAAATTGATCGCAGTTCCTTGTTGCCAAACCACGCTCTGGGCGCGGCGCTCGCCGCTTTGCCTGGGCGCAAGCTGGTGTTCACCAATGGCTCGCATTATCACGCTCACGAAACCGCTTCCGCGCTTGATATCGTGCATCATTTTGACGGCATATTTGACATTGTGGCGGCTGAATTGGTGCCCAAGCCGCATGCCATCACCTATGAGCGGTTTTTCAAAAAGCATGATGTGAACCCGCGCTCTGCGGCCATGTTCGAAGATATTGTCAAAAACCTCACAGTTCCGCACGCTGTCGGCATGAAAACGGTTTTGGTTATTCCGCAAACCGGTGCTGTAGACCACCGCGACGAGGGCGACCGTAGTTTGGGCTCTGAGGCGGACCTGAAAAAT
Organism: Methylovirgula sp.; assembly: GCA_025356505.1. Classification (GTDB taxonomy): domain Bacteria; phylum Pseudomonadota; class Alphaproteobacteria; order Rhizobiales; family Beijerinckiaceae; genus JANXSV01. The sequence continues at coordinate 1,956 of JANXSV010000180.1, read as the reverse complement.
CCCGAAGTCGATTTCGTCACGGCCGACCTGACGGCGTTTTTACAATCTTTGGTGTAAATCATGCACGCTACCTTTGCCGTGCCTGGTAATATCAATATGCGCAACGGCGGCATGGGCTATAATCGCAAGGTTCTGGCCTTGCTGCCGCAGTTCGGCGTGCAAGTTCAGCATCTGCAATTGCCGTCAAACTTGCCGAACGGCACTCCTGAAGAGCTCGCACAAGCCACGCGGCTTATGGCGCTTGTCCCGCCCGATCAGGTTCTGCTGGTTGATAGTCTGGGGCTTTCCTGTCTGGACGCCCCTTTGAGGAACACAATCCACGCTCCTGTGGTCGCTTTGGTTCATCATCCGCTGAGCGCGGAGCTTGGTTTGAGCGGAGCGGCGGCGCAGGGTTGGGACAAAGCTGAGCGTGCGGCTCTCGATTTTGCCCATGCCGTGGTGGTGTCTAGCCCCTACACGGCCCGGCAACTGGTCGATGATTTTGCAGTATCCCGAGACAAGATCACCATTGCCGTTCCTGGCACTGTTGCCGCCGCCCGCGCCCGGGGCAGCAGCCGTGACGGGCAAGTGCAGATGTTGTGCGTGGGATCTGTGATTGCGCGAAAGGGCTACGAATTTCTATTCGACGCTTTGAAAGATATTCTCCACTTTGATTGGCATTTGACCATCGCCGGAAGCCAGAGCCTTGATGCTGCCTATGCGCGGCAATTGATCCAAGCCGTAAACGGTTCAACTTTAGCGGCGCGTGTGACGCTGCATGATGAAATGTCGGCGGAGCAACTTGAGCTGCTTTATCAGAACACCGATATTTTTCTGATGCCGAGCCTGTTTGAGGGTTATGGAATGGCTCTTGCCGAGGCGATGGCGCGTGGGCTACCTATCGTCTGCACTACCGGCGGCGCGGCTTCGCAGACGGTGCCTGATGGCGCAGGGCTCAAGGTGCCGCCTGCAAACAGCGAAGCCCTCAAGCTAGCGATTGAGTCATTGTTGCATTCGCCTGAGTTGCGCGCCCAAACCGCCGACAAAAGTTGGCAGGCAGGTCAAAAATTGCCCGATTGGCCGGCTTCGGTTAAGCTGATTGCGCAAGTTGTTAAAAACGCAAGGGTGGCTTTCTAGAGTCCCACTTGTAACTTTGTTTTACTTGCCCCAATTGCAGGCGCTAAGGCTCGCAGGGCGGTGAGCAAGATTAATTCGTTGGAATTTCGTGTGTCGGACCATAAAGACCTCATAGCCATAGAGCGCGCCATCAGCGAATTGCGTGCGGGACGCCCGGTTATTCTGCGGGCTGCATCAGAGCAATGGCGCGTTCAGGGGCTGGAGGCTGAAACGCTGGTGTTGGCCAGTAGCGCAAAACTGGTACTAAGCGGCGCGCGGTTGCGGTTTCTGGGCCAAAATCTGCCGCGCGGTGGCAGCTTGGAGAGTGCTGGCCTTGCGCCCGATCATTTGAAAAATCTCGGCATTAGCAGGGCTTTGATTGGCGCTCCGGCTTTTGCACCTGCGGAGGAAGCTGAAATTGCGGCGCTCGATCTGGCAAAACTGGCACTCACGCTGCCGGCTTTGATTATGACGCGCGATGCAGTGTCTGAAAATGAACTGGCGTGCGACGTTGATGCCATTGCGGCATACCGCCTTGCCCAGACCCAAAAGCTGCATATCGTCTCGCGGGCTCCGGTTCCGCTTGAAGAGTCAGTTTCGGAATTTGTCGTGTTTCGCGGCGGCGAGGGTTTGCGTGATCAAGTGGCGGTGCTCATCGGGCAGCCCGACCGCGAACAGTCGGTCACGGTGCGCCTGCACTCTGCCTGTCTGACTGGGGATTTATTTGGATCGCTCAAATGCGATTGCGGCGATCAGCTTCGTGAGACAGCCAAGGCGATGGCAGCCAAGCAAGGCGGCATCATCCTTTATCTTGATCAGGAGGGGCGAGGTACAGGTATTGGAAATAAAATGAGAGCCTAT
>JANXSV010000170.1 GCA_025356505.1 Methylovirgula sp. | reverse complement strand
ATCCCCGTCCTTGTAGGGCCATCCCAGCGTGTGCGACAGGCCTTCGGCCACTGTGGATTTGCCGCATCCGGCGACGCCCATGACGATGATGAATTCCGGACGCGGCATTTTAGACACCCTAGTTTTTTGTTGCAGGATTTTTTGGCTCAACATGTCCGCCGAAGCCTTTGCGCATTGCCGAGAGGATTTTTTCGGCAAATGTGTGGGTTTGGCGTGAGCGGAAGCGCGCGTAAAGCGCCGCGGACAGCACATCGGCAGGCACAGCCTCGGCTATTGCCGCTTCAATCGTCCAGCGGCCTTCACCCGAATCCTGCACAAAGCCGGAATAGCTATCGAGATTATTATCTTCCGCAAGTCCAGCGGCGGCAAGATCGAGCAGCCAGCTTGAAACCACCGAGCCACGCCGCCAGCTTTCGGCGATATCCGGCACATTGAGTTCAAAACGATGGGCTTCAGGCAGTTCCGGCGAATTCGCGTTTTTGAGGATGTCAAAACCTTCAGCGAAGGCTTGCATCAGTCCATATTCGATGCCGTTGTGGATCATTTTTACAAAATGGCCCGCGCCGCATGGCCCGGCATGGATATAGCCGTTTTCGGGGCGCGCGTCCCGCCCTTCACGGTGAGGGGTCTTTGGAACCGACCCCGCACCCGGGGCCATACATGAGAAAATCGGGTCGAGATAATCGATGATGGCCTTGTCGCCGCCAATCATCATGGCATAGCCCCGCTCAAGCCCCCAAACGCCGCCGGACGTGCCGACATCGACGAAGCTGATGCCTTTGGCTTTCAGCATCGCGCCGTGGCGAATATCGTCTTTCCAGAAGCTGTTGCCGCCGTCGATAATGATATCGCCGCTGTCCATCACATTTGAGAGATCGATAATGGTCGCGTCAGTGATTTCGCCGGCGGGTAACATGACCCAGACCGTGCGGGGTTTTGGCATTTTGGCGACGAGATCGGCAATCGATGATGCCCCCGTCGCGCCTTCCGCAACAAGTGTATTCACCGCGTCCGGATTGCGGTCAAAGACCACACTCGTGTGATGATAGCGCATGACCCGGCGCACGATATTGCCGCCCATACGACCCAAACCGACCATTCCCAGCTGCATGTAAACTCCTGTTTTTCAACCTGTTCAACACACCGTTTACCGGCAGGTGATGTCAACAGTATTATTGCCGCGTCACTCTTGCTTCGTCACTATTTCTTGCAACCTGTTTCTCGGCACTATTTTCTCCGCGCTATTGATCCGATTTGGCCCGCTGGCCGCAGATCAGCGCGAAATCCGACATTCTGGCCGCGCCCTTCTCATCCAGATTGCCGCCAACGAGCGCAGTCCATAGATTGTTTGTTTTCATCTGCGACGTTACGCATGAACACGCTTGGGTGCAGACTTTATGCGCACCGCCTGACACCTTGCACTGGTTTTGGCAATCCGCCTCAAAGCGCCGCTCTGGCGTATCCGCCAGGGTTGTGAGGCCGGTAAAAAGGCCAAACAGCAGAGGCTGGTGTACGAGATATATGATAAGGGAATATCGCCCGCACAGGGTTAGCGGGCGCGAAAGCACAGCCGGCTTTCGGGCGGGCTGGTTATCGTTGGCGAAGTTCTGAAACTGAAATTTGAGCTGCGCCAGTGCCATACCGGCCAACACTGCGGCCAGCGACGGGAACAGTGGCGCAAAATCATTGGTGAAAGGCGCCTCTCGCCCAAGGCCAAGCCAGATCAGCGCGGGGTGATCGAATAGTGTTGAGGCAACCAGTTGCGGCAGCATGACGCAAAGCGCACTGAGCACCAAAATGACTTCGGTGCGGGCCGTTCGCAAAGCAAATCCGATCATCGAACATAGAAAAATGCAGTGCAGGATGCCAAAAAATATCCAACTTTCCGGCATCAATATGTAGGTCGCCAGCGAAATGGCGGCGCATGCCAAGCCCAAGATAAGCTGCCGCCGCCAGAAGCGTCGTTCAAAATCAGCAGCTTTCGCGGCCAAAACCAGAGAAATTCCGACTAAGGCCAGAAATATGGTGGCAATCGAATGGGCGGCGAGGCGGCCAAGCGGCGAGGCGGCAGGATAGCCATCAACGACATGAAAATAGCCGAGGTCCCAGGTGAAATGATAGGCAGCCATCGCCAGCACGGCGAGCCCGCGCGCGATATCGACGCTATATCGGCGCTGGCTGGAAACGGGACGCGCGGGTGCAGTCATTTAAAAAGCCAGCTCCAGTGCTTCCAGACCATGAAAATGATAGGTATTCCGGTATTTTGGTCTCGAAGCAAGGCGCAAGTCTGGCAGTCGCTCAAATAGCACTTTGAGCCCGACTTGCAATTCAAGCCGTGCCAGCGGTGCGCCAATACAAAAGTGGATGCCGCCGCCAAAGCTGACATGCTGGTTTTGCTCCCGGGCGGGATCAAACATGTGCGCGTGCGCGAATTTTGCCGGATCGCGATTTGCCGCGCCGAGCATGAGGCCAATTTTATCGCCCTTTTTGAACTTGACGTCCCTGTAGGTCAGGTCCTCGAGGACATATCGGTCAAAAAGGTGAAGCGGCGCATCAAAGCGCAAGATCTCCTCAACGAAATTGGCAGCCGAATTTTGCGAGGCAAAGGCTGCCACCCGATCAAAATTTGCTTCGAGTGCAGTTTTGACACCATTGCAAAAGGCATGAACGCTGGCTTCATGGCCCGCATTCAAAAGCAGGATGCATGTACCAATCAACTCCTGCTGGTCGAGGCTTTCCCCTGCGGGAGCGGCCTGCACCAGCATGCTGATGAGATCATCTTCGGGATGGGCGCGTTTA
>JANXSV010000099.1 GCA_025356505.1 Methylovirgula sp. | reverse complement strand
CCGGTTTCAAGGCCAAATTCTCCGGTGAGGTCGCCGATGGCCTCATTGAGGGTGTGCGGGTGACGCTGCTGAAGCCGATGACCTTCATGAACGAGTCCGGCCGCAGCGTTGGTGAAGCTTTGCGCTTCTCCAAAATGCCTCTTGCCAGCGTGACGGTGTTTCACGACGAGCTGGATTTGGAGGCGGGAAAGCTACGCGTCAAGCAAGGTGGCGGAAATGCCGGTCATAACGGCCTGCGTTCGATTTCGGCGCTTTGCGGCAATGACTATCGCCGTGTGCGGTTGGGTATCGGCCATCCCGGCGTCAAGGAGCTGGTGCACGGCCATGTTTTGTCGGATTTTCATCCTGATGAACGGGTGTGGGTGCGCGGTCTATGCGATGCGATATGTGCCCATGCGGCGTTGCTGGTGAAGGGTGATGATGCGGGTTTCGCCAGCAAGGTGGCGCTGGCGATGGGGCAAAAATAATTTGTGTCGCTAAATTGCAACGTTCAAGCTAGGACATCGGCACTCAATTTTCAAACTGACGAGTGGTTTCATGGGTTTCAAATGTGGCATTGTCGGCCTGCCAAATGTGGGCAAATCGACACTCTTCAACGCACTTACGCAGACGGCGGCGGCGCAGGCGGCGAACTATCCGTTTTGCACGATCGAGCCGAACGTCGGTGACGTGGCGGTGCCGGACGACCGGCTGGATGCGCTGGTCAAGATTGCCCATTCCAAAGAAATTATCCCGACCCGTTTAACATTTGTAGATATTGCCGGGCTGGTGCGCGGCGCTTCAAAGGGCGAAGGGCTGGGCAACCAGTTTCTGGCCAATATTCGCGAGTGCGATGCGATTGCGCATGTGGTGCGCTGTTTCGAGGACGGCGATATTACCCATGTCGAGGGCAAGATTGCGCCGCTGAACGACATTGATATCATTGAAACTGAATTGATGCTGGCGGATCTGGAAAGCTTGGAAAAGCGCCTGAATGCGCTGGAAAAGCGCGCCAAGGGTGGCGATAAAGAGGCCAAAGAGACGCTTGATCTGGTCAATCGCTGCCTTGTTCTGCTGCGCGAAGGTAAACCGGCGCGTTTGGTCGAGCGTTCGGCGGATGAGCACAAGATTTTTGCTGGCCTTGGACTTTTGTCGTCGAAGCCGGTGCTTTACGTTTGTAACGTCGAAGAAGCTTCCGCCGATGCGGGGAACGCCTTTTCGGAAGAAGTCAAAAAGCGCGCGGCCGAAGAAGGCGCGGTTGCTGTTGTGGTTTCGGCGAAGATCGAGTCCGAAATCGCGGTTCTGCCGCTTGCTGACCAGCGCGATTATCTTGACGCGGTGGGCCTGAGCGAGCCGGGTCTCAACCGCTGCATTCGAGCCGGATATAATCTGCTGCATCTGATTACATATTTCACCGTCGGCCCGAAAGAAGCGCGCGCCTGGACCGTGGAAAAAGGCACCAAAGGGCCTGCCGCGGCGGGCGTTATCCATACCGATTTTGAAAAAGGCTACATCCGCGCCGAAACCATCGGCTACGCAGACTATATCGCCTTCAAGGGCGAAACCGGGGCGAAAGAGGCCGGAAAGTTCCGGCTCGAGGGCAAGGATTATGTCGTGCAAGACGGCGATGTGCTGCACTTCCGGTTTGCGAATTAGCCCCGTCACGTAGCCACAACACGTTTCTGTGACTTGATCTGCGCCCGGTTTTGCTGCGTATTCTGACCGTCACCGGAGTGGATCGCACTTGCGCACTCTTTCAACGGGAGGTTGACATGACACACTCTACATTTTTACGCACATTCAGAACAAGTTCGCTTCTTCTGGGCTTGGGCCTGCTGGCAACGCCGTGGCACTCTGCTCTGGCCGCCGGTGATGCGCCGCCGCCGCCCACCTGCGCCAAAGGTGAAGTTTATGACGAGAAAGCGCAGAAATGCGTGAAGAAGGAAGGCGCGAACCTCACGGATGGCAATTATGCAGCCTATGCGCTGGCTTTGGCCAAGGCAGGCCGCGCGCCTGAGGCTCTCGAAATTCTCGATCTTTTGAAGGATCAAAATACCGCGCAGGCTTTGAATTACCGCGGTTATGCTACCCGTAAAAGCGGCAATGTCGACGAAGGCATCGGCTATTATCTGAAATCCGTAGCGATTAAGCCGGACTATGCGCAGGTGCGCGAATATCTGGGCGAGGCTTATGTCTTGAAAGGACAGATGGATTTGGCCAAGGCCGAACTTGAAAAAATCAAGGGCATTTGCGGCAATACCTCATGCGAAGAATATGAGGATTTGGAAGCCGCGATCAAGGATCCTTCTACGATCTGAGAAAAGGGGGCGGCTTCAACCGCCCCTTTTATCTTAACGGTACAGATTTTCTGACTTATCAATGTTCTTATAAAGCGAGGCAACTTGCTCGCCATAGCCGTTGAAAAGCAGCGTCGGACGTCGATCATTACTGCCGACCGGTGTTTCGGTGGCTTGGCTCCAACGCGGATGCGGTACATCCGGGTTCACATTTGCCCAGAAGCCATATTCGGACGCTTGTAAAGACTCCCACAGGCTGACGGGGCGCTTATCGACAAAGCTGATCTTGACGATGCTCTTGATCGATTTGAAGCCATATTTCCACGGCAATGCCAAACGCAACGGCGCGCCATGCACCTTTGCCAGCGTGTGTCCGTAAGCGCCGGTCACCACAAAGGCGAGATCGTTCATCGCCTCTTCTATGGTGACAGCCTCGATATAGGGCCATGGATAGACCGGCGATTTTTGACCCGGTGCCATTTTTGGATTGTTGAAGGTCTCAAAGCGCACATATTTTGCGCCGGATGTCGGTTTGGCTGCCGCCACAAGTGCCTTGAGCGGGAAGCCCGTCCACGGGATTGTCATCGACCAGCCCTCGACGCAGCGGTGGCGATAGAGGCGCTCTTCCAGCGGCATGGATTTGATCAGGTCATCGATACCATAGTCTTTTGCAGCCTCGACCATGCCATCGACTTTTACCATCCAAGGGCGGGTCATGAGCTTATCAGCGTTCAACCGCTTGTCGGTGCTGTATTCATAGAAATTATTATAGCTGGCGTTTGCGGCTTCCGGCGTGAGCGGACGATCGAGCGTATATGCGTCATTGCGCTTGGCCGGATAGAGAGAGGTTGTTATGTCCTCCTCTGCGGCGAGGGCGAACTGCGGCAGCGCCGACGCACCCAAGAAAGCTGCACCAGCCCCTAAAAGGCCGCGCCGGTTCAGGAACAAATGTTCCGGCGTCGCCTGATTTTCAGTAATGTCCCAAGATTTACGGCTTTTGATCAGCATGGCTTTCTCCCTGTTAAGGCTAAGATACGCGCATCAAGTGCGAATCGGCTAATCACACTCGCGAAAAAACACTCACTTTTTTGTGAAAGTTAAGTTCACGGGCGTTTTGGCGGCAGCGGAACATTTGCCAAGGCGGGAGTTGGCTGTTCCGCAACGGCCTCAGCATCATCGCCAAAGGGC
>JANXSV010000096.1 GCA_025356505.1 Methylovirgula sp. | reverse complement strand
TGCGCCACGGAACCCGCCGCGAGCCAAACACCCGCGCCACAACGGTTGAAATTTTTGAGGGGCTGTCTGCCACCAGCCAAAACCGTTGGCCATCGCTGCAATTCGATGCCATGGCGGTGAATTCGCTGCTGTCGCCGTTTTTCGGAGCAGGATTTTACTACAAAACCTTCATGTGGCCGGCCGCCCTATGGGAAAAGCTTTACGAGCCAGTCATCCGCCGCGCTGCCGGCTTGGGGCGCGCCTCAAGGCTGCCTGATCCGGACATTTATGACAAGGTCACAGAACATTGTGACATATTGGTTATCGGCTCCGGCCCTGCCGGTCTCAGCGCCGCACTCACAGCCGCCCGCTCCGGCGCGCGCGTTATTTTGGCCGAAGAGGACTTCGCTTTTGGCGGACGGCTCCTCTGCGACGATGAAACAATCGCCGATGCCCCGGCGAGCCTGTGGCTGCAAGCGACGCTGGCTGAACTGCGCAGCCTTTCCAACGTGACGCTGCTGAAACGCACTTGCGTTTTTGGCAGCTATGACCACGGTACATACGCCGCTCTCGAGCGCGTCAATGACCATATGCCGATGCCGCCAGCGTTCCAGCCGCGCCAGCGCCTGTGGCGGATTATCGCGCGTCAAACCATTCTTGCCAGTGGCGCTATCGAACGCCCGCTTGTTTTCGGAGACAATGATCGTCCAAACGTGATGCTCGCAGGGGCGGCACGCAGCTATGCCCGCCGCTTTGGCGTCAAACCGGGCAAGCGCGCCGTGGTTTTCGGCACGCATGACGATGCCCTATCCACACTGGACAGCCTCAAAAAGGCCGGGCTTGATATCATCGCTTATGTCGACCCCCGGCCAGCCTCGCCGCAAGCGCAAGCTGCCACCAAAAACGTTGGCGCACGTCTGATATGCGGTGTGGTCACCCGCGCGCTCGGCACCTTACGTGTTTCCGGAGCGGAAGTGCGCGATGAAAACGGCAAGAGATTCGATCTTCCTTGTGACCTGATTGCAATGTCCGGCGGCTGGAACCCTGCCGTGCATCTCACCTCACACCTGGGCGGCAAACCGGTGTGGAGCGACGCGCTCAACACTTTCATCCCAGGCACACTGCCCGCGCATATGCAGGTGGCAGGTGCGGCCAACGGCGAATTCACACTCGAAGCCTGCCTGACATCCGGCGCGCGCTGCGCTGCCACAGCCTTACAAGCTCTATCCATTCCGGGCGCACCTCGAGCTATCGTCTCAAATTCGGCTGCCGAACCTCCTCGCGAGGCCGCAAAACCCTTCCCGCTTTGGCAAGTCAAAGACGCGCGCGGTAAGGCCTTTGTTGATTTTCAGAACGACGTCACCGCATCCGATATTGAATTGAGCCACCGTGAAGGCTTTCGCGCCGTTGAGCACCTCAAGCGCTACACCACGCTTGGCATGGCGACCGATCAGGGAAAAACATCCAATATCAATGGCTTGGCGCTCATGGCCGATGCTGCAAGCAAAACCATTGCCGAAACGGGCACCACGCGCTTTCGTCCTCCCTATTCTCCGGTATCCTTTGGGGCGCTGAGCGGAATTCATACGGGGAAGGACTTCCGCCCCACACGGCTCACCGCTGGCCATAGCTGGGCGCAGCAGCGCGGCGCGGTATTCATGGAAGCCGGCCTCTGGCTTCGCGCGCAATATTTCCCTGCCACGCCGCGGGAGGATTGGCTCACGGCCTGCAACCGCGAAGTGCTGCAAGTGCGCAAGTCTGTCGGCGTCGCTGACGTTTCAACCCTTGGAAAAATTGATATTCAGGGCAAAGACGCCGCCGTCTTTCTTGACCGTATCTATTGCAACACCTTCTCCACGCTCGCCGTCGGGCGGGTGCGATATGGCCTGATGTTGCGCGAGGATGGCTTCGTGATGGATGATGGCACCTGCGCCAGGCTGGCGCAGGATCATTTTTTCATGACCACAACCACCGTCAATGCGGCCAAGGTCATGAACCATCTCGACTTTTGCGCCCAGGTGTTATGGCCGGAACTTGACGTTCAGATGATCTCGCAAACTGAACAATGGGCCCAATATTCGATAGCCGGACCAAAGGCGCGGGACGTGGTAGCCGCGCTCGTGAACGACAATGTCTCCAACGAGGCCTTTCCCTATCTGGCCTACGGCGAAGTCAGCATCGGCCAGGTCAAAGCCCGCCTGTACCGCATTTCATTTTCCGGCGAACTTGCCTACGAAATCGGCGTGCCTGCGAATTGTGGCTTTGCTCTCATCCGCGCCATTATGGAAGCCGGTGCCCCCTACGGAATTCTGCCCTATGGCATTGAGGCGCTGAACGTTATGCGCATCGAGAAAGGTCATCTGGGCGGCTCGGAACTTTCCGGGCAAACCACCGCCGCCGACCTTGGCCTTGGAAAAATGATGGCGATGAAAAAGGACTTTATCGGTCGTGCGCTCAGCCAGCGTGAAGCTTTGATCGCGCCGGATCGGATGACGCTGGTGGGCCTCAAGCCAAAACTCACCGGCGAGGCATTTTCCGCCGGAGCGCATTTGCTTGAAGCTGGTGCGGCGTTCGAAGCCCAAAACGATCTAGGTTACGTCACATCCGCAGGCTATTCGCCGAACCTCGCGCAGCACATCGGCTTGGCGCTTGTAAAACAGGGCACAACCCGATTGGGGCAGGAATTGCTGGCCTATGACGCCATTCGCGGGCGCAACACCGCCGTTATCGTCTGTTCTGCGCACTTTATTGATCCGGAAGGGAGCCGCCTGCGTGGTTGATCTGTCCTCCGTCTGTCCTTTCGCCTTCGTTCCGCACGGCCATCACGGCGCTGCGGGCACTGGCCTGCATGCAAGCGAAATCAGCTCCATAAGCTTGGTCTCGATCACGGCGCGCCACATGGAGGCCGCTGCGCTGGCAGAAGCGTTCGAAAATCTGTGCGGAATGACTTTGCCAAGCCCGAACCGCTTTACCACGCTTGGCGCATTAACTCTGATTTCGGCTGGTCCGGGACAGTGGATGGCGCTCAGTCCCGCCCAAAATCTCTACGAAACCCTGCAGCCGTTGCAAAGCCATGCCGCCCTCACCGATCAAAGCCATGGCCGCGCCATCATCCGCGTTTCCGGATCAAAATGGCACGAGGTTTTGCGTAAAGGGGTCACGCTGAATCTGCATGAGTTCGCTGTTGGCCAAGCTGCGGCGACGGTCATTTCCCACATCGGCGCTCTGATTTGGCGGGTGGATGAGGCGCAGTTCATCATTGCGGTTCCGCGCTCACTAGCTGGCAGCTTCTGGCACTGGCTCGAAACATCAGCGGCGGAATTCGGGCTAGAGGTAAGCTGAAAAGCGCCGTTCGGATTTTGGCAGCCGATTCGCCTCGCAGTAGACCTCTCATCGAAGCACATTTCGCCTCGACACTGGTGGAACACTAAGCCGTTCCACGCTATGAAGAACCATGCGCATCAATGATTGGCTCACCATAGAGGACGCAGACCTCGACGAAAAATTCATCCGGGCTTCGGGCCCGGGCGGCCAGAACGTCAACAAGCTGGAAACGGCCGTGCAACTTCGTTTTAACGCCGCTTATTGCCCCGCCTTGCCGGAGCCAGCCCGAGCGCGCCTACTCAAGCTGGCAGGCAGCAAACTGTCCAAGGATGGCGCAATCACCATCAGCGCCCAGCGTTTCCGCACGCAGGACCGTAATCGCGCCGATGCGCGGGAGCGCCTCAAACAGCTGATCTTGCAAGCGCTTATACCCCCGCCGCCACCGCGAAAGGCAACCAAACCGTCTTATGGCTCGCAGCTCCGGAGGTTGGAGGGCAAAAAAGTGCGCGGCACGATCAAAGCCATGCGCAATACCAAACCCGATCACGATTAGGCAGAAGACAAATTTCGCGTAAAACCGCGCTGCCAGTATCTGCCCCGCCCGTGTCCAAGGTTTATCAGTTGACTTTCAAGGGCCCCGGCAAAGCCGCCTCGGCCTCAACCATCAGCCGCTCTTCATGGTGCTTCAAAAACCAGATCATGCCAACTGCGCCGATAACCGCCACGCCAAGCCCGATATAGCCAATCGGCCCTTTTATCGCTTCGAAACTTTTGCCCAGGAAAAACGCGCCAAACCCGAACAAACTTGCCCACAGCACACCGCCAGCCGCATTGTAGGCCAGAAACCGCTCCCAATGATATTGGTTCGCCCCGGCCAGCAGCGCAGCAAATGTGCGTAAGAGCGCTGCAAAACGCCCGAAAAACACAATCGCACCGCCATATTTCTGGAATAAATATTGTCCGAGCTTCAAGCGCTGCTCTGTAAGGTTTACGCGCGGGCCATATTTAACCAGCAGGGGCAAGCCGAGCTTGCGCCCAAGCCAATAGCCGAGATTGTCCCCCACCATCGCGCCAGCCGCCGCCGCCAGCACTATCCAATAAATCGAAACCCGGCCACTGGCACCCGCATAGAGGGCCGCCGAAACCACGATGGTCTCACCGGGGAGCGGAATGCCCGCGCTTTCCATCATGACAATAAAAAACACCGCCCATGGACCATAATTTACGATCAAATCATGCAGCGCGGGGAGATGTAGAAATTCCGACATAGCGACAAGTTCCTTGGGACAAGCTCAGTATACTGCGAAACTACCTATGTGTCGTCGCAGCGCCAAGTGTCGTCTTGGAAAATCACGGCAAATTGAAGGTTTCATTCAGGCTTCGAGTGCGCAAAGCACATCATCAGCGGAGAAACAATCAAGCCGCACAAACCACGTCTCACCGACATCTGCCTGCACGAGCGCCTGAATGTGCCGCGCCGAATCCTCTACAGCTTCCAGCGTATCACAAATGCAAAGCAGGAAAGTCTGGCCAAATCTGAAAACCTCACCCAGACGTTGCAGGGTCGCCAGCACGGCTGCAGCTTTATCAGCGCCAAAAGTCGGGGCGTATTCGGCTGCCTCGCAGTTCACGCGCAGCATAACGACCGCGCTCTGCGATGTGCCGCGCGCTGTGATATTGTGCTGGAGAGATGCGACCAGTGCGCTGCGTTGGTTGGCCTGCTCTGCAAACCGAGTCTGGCCTCGGTGCATGTGCACAAAACTCGGCGGGCGCGCCATATGCCCGCCCAATGCAGTCCCGTCATACCAAACGCTCATCGTTCAACCCATTCATGCGGTCGCCACGCATGCTTGCCGTGAGCGCGACCTTAGTTTTTGACGATCGGATTTAAACATAAGCGCGTTAAAGCGCGTTCAGCAATTTGCCTAAACTATTAGGCGGATTCCTTACAAAATTTAAGCATAGTAATACCCGGCTGCTATATCAGCCCGAGACCCTTCAAGCTGGCGTGGCCATTGCGGCCCACAATAATGTGGTCATGAATCGAAATTCCCATTGGCTTGCCAATCGCAATCAGATCCAGCGTCATCTTCACGTCTGCCGGTGACGGTGTCGGGTCGCCTGAAGGGTGATTATGCACCAAAACCAGAGCGCTTGCCGAGAGTTCGAGCGCGCGGCGCACCAGTTCGCGCGGATAAACCGGCGTATGGTCGACCGTGCCCCTGCCCTGCACTTCATCAAGGATCAAGCCATTTTTCTTGTCCAGAAACAAACAGCGAAAAGACTCGCGGTCTTCGAAGGCCATGGAGGCGCGGCAATGTTCAAGCACATCGCTCCACGAGCTAAGCGATTTGCGCTCCGAGATGCGCCGCTTGGTGAACCGCCTGACGGCGGCCTCGATCAGCTTCAAATCGCCTGCC
>JANXSV010000093.1 GCA_025356505.1 Methylovirgula sp. | reverse complement strand
CAAAAATACTAAAAAAAACTCTTTCATGGGGCGGTTATAGCCCGCCCATGAAAAAAAATCGATGGTCGAAATTCGAGCCAAAACAGCTACTATTTTACCTTTTTGTTGCACGGCAGTGACCGATTACTATATTTTGAAACTCAGTATTATTTTACCTGTGTCACTTATTTTAATTTTTTTCCGAGTATTAAAACGTATCCAATACTATAAAAATACGTATTTATTTCATTACGTCTTTTATGATTATAATTAGCCTAAAAAACTGCATAATAGCCTAAAATCGAGGCTATACGATCAGTTCATATTTTCATTTTTGCTAGACAGACAACTATCCCTCTGATATCAGGGCAAAATTCGCATATTAAATTTTTGTGAATTTTTTAAGACAGATCCGAGTTGAGTTACGGTTTGGCTGTGGAGAGTGAGGAGTATCAATATGAGCAATTTCGCTCGCCAAGCCGCAGTTTGTGCGGCAATTACAGGGGCCGCTTTTGGCCTCTCACTGACACCCGCAGCCGCCGAAACCGACGGTTTCAGCAGACAGCCCCAAACCCGAACCGGCTGCATTAAGAGTGAGGTCTGGGGCATCTTGAACCGCCTCAAGGCAAAGGTCGGCGAACTCGAACTCACTGCAGGATGCAACGGCAAGCATGCGCGCCATTCCTTCCACTATCGCGGCATGGCCATGGATTTTAGAGCCATCAACGCAAGCCAAGCCAAGGTCATGAGCATTTTAAAATCGGACCCCGCCATCGGCGGCCTCATCGCTGAACACGACGGCCTCATCCACGTCTATACTGGCCGCCGCGGTGCCGCGAAAACCTGGGTTGCGTGGTATGGCGGACGTCATTTTAAGCACCGCCGCGCTTACGCTTCGCGCTGAGCTCAAACAGTTTTCCCGGAGTCGTTCGCGGTTGTCACAAGTGCGTACGATTAGCAGTTTCAGTGTGAGATATTCAAACTCGATCGATCTCCAAATTTCGACCGCAGAAACCGGCTTTTTCACCCCGAAAAATCTGCTAGCCTCTCGTCATGAAAATATCAGCCACAGACGCGCTTCTGATCATTGACGCTCAAAACGACTTTCTGCCGGGGGGCGCCCTCGCGGTGATACAAGGAGATCAAATCATCGCTCCGATAAAAGCGCTGTTTGATCGCTTTGATCATATCATTATGACTCAGGACTGGCATCCGCAGAGCCATATCTCCTTTGCGTCAAGTCATAACCAGCAGCCCTTCGCGCAAATCGAGCTTCCCTACGGCTCGCAGATACTCTGGCCGGACCAATGTGTGATAGGGTCAAGCGGTGCAGAGCTTGCGCTTATCGTCGACAAGGCCGAACTCATCATCCGCAAAGGGTTTCATGCGCACACCGACTCGTATTCGGCCTTTTTGGAAGCGGATCGCACCACCCACACCGGGCTGGCGGGATATTTAAAGGAACGCGGCTTCAAACGGGTTTTCCTGGCTGGCCTTGCAACAGATTTTTGTGTCGCTTTTTCTGCCCTTGATGCGGCCGCCGCGGGCTTCGAAACCTTCGTCATCGAAGATTGCTGCCGCGCAATCGATCACAATGGCTCGCTCGAAGCGGCATGGAACAAAATGTTCAGCGCTGGCGTTCAGAAAATAGCGTCAAATGATCTGCGCTGACCTACCGGAACATCTAAAGACAAAACTCTCGCAAGTTCAAACACTTTGCTCTATAGCACCCGCCCATGCCTCTGATTAAAACCACGAAAGCCCTTGAAGACGCCTGCCGTCGTTTCGCAAACCACGCCTATGTGACGGTCGATACCGAGTTTTTGCGAGAGACAACGTTCTGGCCGAAACTATGTGTCATTCAGATTGCCTCAGACGACGAGGCCGTAGCCGTGGATGGGCTGGCTGAGGGGCTCGACCTCACCGCCTTCTTTGATCTGATGAAAAATCCAAGCGTGATGAAAGTGTTTCACGCGGCGCGTCAAGATGTTGAAATAATTTGGAATTTAGACAAGTCTATCCCGAAACCGCTGTTTGATACTCAAGTCGCTGCAATGGTCTGCGGCTATGGGGATCAGGTGTCCTACAGCGAATTGGTGCAATCCATCTGCAAGCTTTCGATAGATAAAAGTTCTCGCTTTACCGACTGGACGCGCCGTCCTCTGTCTCAGGCGCAGGTCGAGTATGCCATTGCCGACGTGACCCACCTGCGTGACATCTATAAAGAGTTGAACGCAAGACTTGTGCAGGCGCACCGCGTGGAATGGCTGATAGACGAAATGCAGACTCTCACATCTGTCAGTACATATGAGCAGCTGCCGGCGCGGGCTTGGGAGCGATACAAAGGTCGCGCGCGAAAGCCCCGCGATCTGGCAGTGTTGATGGAACTTGCGGCCTGGCGCGAAACCGAAGCGCAGGCAAAGGACGTGCCGCGCTCGCGCATCCTCAAAGATGATATGATGATCGAGATTGCTCTTGCCGCTCCCAAAGATGAAGAAATGCTCGGCGGATTGCGCGCTTTTCCGCGGGGAATGGAGCGTTCCAAGTCGGGGGCAGATATTCTTGCAGCAGTGCAGCGGGGCTTGGCCCGTGACCACAAAACTCTGCCAAAAATCGAACGCGATAGCAGAAACGGCAATAGTAGCGGCGCAATCATCGAATTGATGAAAGTTTTGCTGCGTCATGTTGCAGAGCAGGCTGGCGTCGCCACTAAAATGATCGCCACAGTCGATGATTTGGAAGCCATCGCCAATTCGGACTCGGCAGATGTCCCCGCACTTCACGGCTGGCGCCGCGACCTGTTTGGGTTGAAAGCTGTAGAATTGAAACATGGGCGATTGGCGCTGACCATCGAAAACAAGAAAATCACCACGCTGGAATGGCAGGAAAACGCATCTCCCTCCGAATGACGCTAAATTATCCGCAGCGCGGCTTGATACAGCGCGGCTGATTTGATTGCTGAGAACCGCTCTTTCATTGAGCATCTTGGGTGCCGTCAAGGCGCTTGCCTTTTCGAACGAAATCCGTATAAGTCCGGCATCTTGTTCGGCCGGGGGCTGAACGGAAGGGTGGACTATTTTCAAAATAGCCACCAGAACTGGTGCAGACCAATTCGTCTTCCCGTGTCTCCGCCTTCGAATGAACCGTCGAGCCTTTTTCCGGGCTTGAAGGGCTCCGCGTCGAACAATTCCAGCCTACATCCGTAGCTGGTCCACGAGAAAGGTACTATCCATGGCTCTTTACGAGCACGTTTACCTTGCCCGTCAGGATGTGACCACCCAACAGGTGGAAGCTTTGACCGAGCAAATGAAGGGCATAATCACCGCCGGCGGTGGTTCCGTTTCCAAAATCGAATATTGGGGCGTCAAGTCGCTTGCTTTCCGGATCAAGAAAAACCGTAAAGCTCACATGACCTTGCTGAACATCGACGCGCCTGCTGCCGCAGTTGCTGAGATGGAGCGCCAGATGAACATTTCTGAAGATGTCATCCGCCTTATCACGCTTAAGGTTGAAGAACTGGAAGAAGGTCAGTCGGCCATGCTTCGCAAGCGCGAAGAATCCGAAGACCGCACCGAGCGTTTTGATCGCCCGGAGCGTTCCAGCCGCCCGCGTCCGCCACGCGCTCCACGCAACGATAACTACGGCGAGGGTTAATCCATGTCAGTTGAATCTCCTGCAGCAACCGGCAATACCCGCCGCCCCTTCTTTCGCCGTCGCAAAAGCTGCCCGTTCACCGGTGCTGGCGCTCCGAAGATCGATTATAAAGACGTTCGTTTGCTCTCGCGTTACATTTCAGAGCGCGGCAAGATTGTCCCGTCCCGCATTACAGCTGTGTCGGCAAAGAAGCAGCGTGAATTGGCTCAGGCTATCAAGCGCGCGCGCTTCCTGGGCCTTTTGCCCTACGTAATCCGCTAAAACAACGGCGTCGGCGTTCCGCCGCACGTTACAGCGTTATCTGATAGATTGTCCGCGAATAATCGCGGGCAAGATGGCTGGGGAGCATTTTTTCTCCTCTAACCGCACTGCGGGACACCCGAGAGTATTATGGTCGTAGCCGTTTCCATTCGCTTGCCTCATTGGGGCATGAGCCTCTTAGCAGGCCTAGCTGCGACCTTTGCCTTTCTCGCTGGCGGCTCGGGAATCTTCGGATTTCTGCTCGCCAATTTCGCGCCACTTCCACTCATGATCGCCGCACTCGGGTGGGGGGCAAGCACCGGTGTCATGGCATCGGCCTTCGCCATAGTTGCGATCATTTCGCTCACTGCTTTGCCTGCAGCGCTGGAATTTACAGGTCTGATCGCCGTTCCATCGCTCGTTCTCTCCGTTCTGGCGCAATGGCGCAGAACGCCAACATCGGTTTACTACCCGTTTAGTCGGCTTCTGGCATGGCTCACATGGATTTCAATTTTTGTTTCAATGACTGACATTGCGATTTGGGCCAGCCAAAATGGCGGTTACGACAATGCCTCAAATGAGGTCGCAAAACGCTTCCTTCCTGTGCTTCAAGAGATGTTCGCCAAAGGC
>JANXSV010000092.1 GCA_025356505.1 Methylovirgula sp. | reverse complement strand
CCTGCCCACGCGAACGGGCAGGAAGCTGGTTCCCAAGCCCCCCGATATGATCATCTCGCGGTTGTTCTCATTGATATATCCATAAACATGCTTGAACTTGCGGCTGTAGTCCAAACCGGAACCAATGATTGGCAAATTGATTTGTCCACCATGGGTGTGACCGCAAAGAGTTAGGTCCACGCGTTCTGGAACGCGGCTGAAAATAAATGGCTCGTGAGCCATCAGGATCACTGGCGCTTTGTCATTCACGTGGTTCAAGGTGCCGGTTAAATCATCAAGGCCCCTGAAGCGACCACGGCCTAACCGCATCGCCAGCTGATCACCCAACCCGAGCAACCAAAACGGCTTGTTGTCTTTGACGAGCCGTACCGCGTCATTGAAGAGCAGCGTAATTCCGGCATCTTTCAACGCGGCGATCGCCGCTTCGCCATCGTCGGACGGCATGGAGGGCTGCAAACCGTGCCAAAGGTCATGGTTGCCAAGAATGGCATAAACACCCAAGGGTGCCTGCAGCACCGACAGAGCCTCGCCCCATTCCGGTGCCGGAACCGCACGCGTGATGTAGTCATGTCCGGCATAATAGTCGCCCAGCAAAAGCGTCACATCAGGCCGGAGCGCATTTGCCATCAATGCCATATCGCGGATATGTTTGGCCGACATCCAGGGTTCACAGGCGTGGATATCGGCAATGACGCAGATGCGTAATTTCTGGCCGGCCGGCCACCGCGCGGGCGTGAACTTATAGGTTGTCACGTCGAGCAAAGACGGCTCGACGCCGACAGCGTAGGCGCTGGAACCAAGTGAGGCTAACGCACCGATCCCACCGGCTTGCAGCAAAAATCTGCGCCGGCTAATCATGCGAACCCCCGTGATGGTTCACGCAGCGATGTGGCCGCGCAGCAGGGAAGGCATAGCGTCAAGCTTTTCGCGGCTAAAGGCAGAGGTTGCGACCGAAGCGCGGCCCATCTCGTTGGCCATGAACAAAGCCGAAGCGACGGCAGAAATGCCGATTTCGCGATAGAGCAAGGCTTGTAATTCACGGGCATCTTGGACCGGAGCACTTGGAGCTTGGAAGGATTGCGGGACAATATCATCAGATTTACGCATGGCTAACTCTCAACACAGGCAAAAATGGGGCCAAAAATGATTGAGGTTCAAACTCCATCAACCATTTTTCCAGAATGGTCCCGCCTGGTTAAGGAGCCCTTAAACGGAAGAGTCAATTTTAAGTAAAATTTGATGGCCTACACAATGGCCTTCAATTTGCGTGGAGCCACCTCCGGCGTTGGCAAAACAGCAGCGCGAACCAGATCGCGCGACTGCACGAGGTAACCTTCAAGCTCCGCCAACGCTGAAGGTGCAAGTTTGCCAAACGTCGCCTGAATAAACTGGTCTTGAATTTCGATGCCCTGCCGGGCGATCTCGCGCCCTGTGGCCGTCAAATACACTGCAAAAGACCGCTTATCTCCGGCAATCACGCGCCGTTCCACCAGCCCTGCCTCAGCCAGCCGGTCCAACAGTCCCGAAATGTTACCTTTGGTAACATATAGCCGCTCTGCCAATATCTGTTGGTTCAGCCCTTCTTCTTCGGTGAGCGTTGTCAAGACGTCGCACTGTGGAACGGATATCCCGATCGCTTTAAGGCGGTCCGCTATGGCCATCCGGATGCGCGTGTGCAGCCTTATCAGACGAAACCAGACGCGCGTTGCGTCAGATTGCGCTTTTGCCATTTCAATTCCCCCAGCTGCAAATACTCGTTTAGCCAATATACCTATTTTGATGGAAACACAAAAAACGCATGCGGTCAGCGTCTAGAAACTTATACGCATACAAGTCAATCTGAAATAAAGCCCTGAGTTCTGCCACTTCGGAATTCATTTGAGATCGGCGTATCTTCGGATAATCTCATGAAAACAGAATAATATAGGGATTAAGCGCATGATGGGTTTGATGCAGCAATGGCCACTCCTCATTCATAAGGTCATCGATTACGCCGCTCTGCAGCACGGAACACAGGAGGTGGTTTCGCGCTCAGTAGAAGGGCCCATCACCCGAAGCACCTATGCGAAAGTTCGGCAAAATGCGCTGAAACTGGCACAATTGTTGAAAAAAGACGGCATTGCCCCCGGTGACCGGGTTGCGACTTTGGCTTGGAATACGGCCCGCCATCTGGAGACATGGTACGGAATAACCGGCGTCGGCGCCATTTATCACACAGTTAATCCGCGATTGTTTCCCGAGCAAATCACCTGGATCATCAACCACGCCGAGGACAAGCTGATCTTTGTTGACCTGACATTTGTTCCCTTGCTGGAGAAATTGCAGCCGCAGCTTCCGGGATTGAAGCGTTACGTCATTTTGACTGATGCAGCGCATTTGCCCTCCACCTCGCTGCCCAATGCGACATGCTATGAGGATTGGCTGGCGGGCGCGGACGGCGATTTCGTCTGGGACAGTTTTGACGAATCCACAGCTGCCGGACTTTGCTACACCTCAGGCACAACGGGGCATCCCAAAGGTGTGCTCTACTCGCACCGTTCGAACCTGCTCCATGCAATGGCGAACAGTCTTCCCGATGCAGTAGGCCTATCATCGACCGGCACCATTTTGCCTGTGGTTCCGCTTTTTCATGCCAATTCATGGTCTGTCGCCTTTGCCGCACCCATGGTCGGGGCAAAACTCGTGATGCCTGGGCCAAAACTCGACGGCGCTTCGGTGTACGAGCTGCTTGAAACAGAGCGCGTGACCATCACCGCCGGCGTGCCAACCGTATGGCTTATGCTGCTGGACTACATGCAACGCGAAAACAAGACGCTTTCAACCGTCAAGCGCGTGATGATTGGCGGCGCTGCCGCTCCGCGCTCAATGATCGAGGCGTTTGAACGCGGCTTCGGGGTGAATGTTTTTCACGCGTGGGGCATGACAGAGATGAGCCCCGTCGGCTCACTCGGCACGCTCAAAAGCTCAGTCACCGGACTGATCGAGAACGAAATGTTCGATGTCAAGGCAAAACAAGGCTATGCGCCCTTCGGTGTCGAAATGCGCATCACTGACGATAGCAACAACCAGCTGCCGTGGGATGGTAAAACCTTCGGTCATCTCAAAGTGCGCGGCATGGCAGTCGCGTCGGCCTATTTCAAAGGCGATGGCGGCGACATTCTCGATGAAGACGGGTTTTTCGACACCGGCGATGTCGCTCATATCGATCCACAGGGCTATATGCAAATCACCGATCGCGCCAAAGATGTCATCAAGTCCGGCGGTGAATGGATCTCAACCATAGACATTGAAAATCTGGCGGTGGGCCACCCGGATGTTCGTGAAGCCGCGGTCATTGGTGCCAAACACCCAAAATGGGATGAGCGCCCGCTGCTGGTCATTGTCCTCAAAGCCGGAAAAACCGCAAACCGGCAGGACATTCTCGACTATATGCGCGACAAAATCGCGAAATGGTGGATGCCAGACGATGTTCAGTTCATCGACGAAATCCCGCATACCGCCACCGGGAAAATTAACAAAATTAGGCTGCGCGAACAATTTAAAGACTATACCCTGCCGGAAGTGACAAAGGCCGAGTGACAAGATCGCATGGGGGGCTATGACAGGTAATCTTTACGACGCCTGTAAGAATCTTGGTGCTGATGCTGGAATTACAAACCTGCCGGAGCAAACCCCGGATCCTCTGGAAGCTGAGACGCCATATTGGCCTCGCCGGCGTAGTGAAGGTTTAGAATTCACCGGACTGGACGGAGACTTTCGTCGTCTGGTGACGAAGGGCGCGGCGCTTGAGCTTGTCACTTTCGGATTTTATCGTTTCTGGCTCGCCACTGCTATGCGCCGCCATCTTTGGCAAAATACGAAGCTGGCGGGCGATGTCTTTGAATATACCGGCACCGCAAAAGAGTTGTTGATCGGCTTCCTGTTTGCCCTGGCTATTCTGGTACCCATCTATCTGGGATATTTTTTGCTGGGATTGGAAGCCGAGCGATATAAGGCATTTGCGTCGGTGCCCTTCGGCCTGTTCTTTTTTATCTTTGGTCAGTTCGCTTTGTATCGAGCCAGGCGCTATCGCCTGACCCGCACAACATGGCGCGGTGTCCGTTTCTGGATGACAGGTTCAGGGTGGAAATATGCCGTGCGCGCTTTGCTATGGAACGCACTCACCGTGCTCAGTCTTGGCCTCGCTCTTCCTTGGCGCAATGCAGCGCTCGAACGATATAAGATGGCGCACACCCATTACGGCTCTTTACAAGGGAGCTTTGTCGGGGAGGGGCGGGTGTTTTTCAAAAGCGCTTGGGGGCTGTGGCTCAGTTCGCTTATCTTGGTTGGCGGCGTATTGGCTCCCGATGTTTACGTACTTTTTTTCCGGGTCTCAGAGAAACTCGATACGAATTCCGGTCGATTTAAAACAACCGGAGCCTTAACGCTTATTGCCATGATTTTTTTGGCAATAGTCGGCCCGTTTATCTACGGTGCCTACAAGGCGAAAGAGTGGAAATGGTGGGTTGAAGGCGTGCGCTTTGGCGAAGTTTCCGCAACCTCTTCGTTGAAAACGAACCAGTTCATCAGCAACACCTGGAAGCTGATCGGCATTTCGCTTCCCATAATCGCTGTTTACCTTGGCATCGTTATCGCCATCATGCAGGCGCTGGTCAAAAATCCCGCAGTGCGAGATCTGCTTTTCTCGCAGGTGTCTGCCGGAAACCAGACTTGGTTTCAGGCCGGAATTGCTTTGAACGTCGCAATTTACCTTCTGTTTATGATCATGTTCGGCATCGTCATGCGTATCTATCTTCAACAGCGTGTATGGAAAATCGTGATCAATTCGACCTCACTGCAAAATGCCGCCGCGCTGAACAATATTGCCGCCCAAGGAGATCAAGCTAATGCGCTTGGCGAAGGCTTCGCAGACAGCCTTGATATCGTAGGCTTGTAATATGACGCTAGAAACTCCCGTTGCTGCTATTTTTTATGACGGAAAATCCAACGCCAGGCGTGTTGTAAATGTTTATCTTGGCGCAGCGCTGAACATTACAGAGGACCGTCGCCTCCTAGCTTCCTGGCCGCTGGCAGATATCCGCCGCCATGATGCCGGGGATGGCTTAATGCGGCTGGGCCTGTCAACAAACCCGCTCTCAATGCTGGAGGTGGACGACCCGGCCTTGCAACACCGTATCAGCGCGGACTGTCCCCAACTTTACGGAAGCGGAAGCATCGGCTCGGTTTCCAACCTGCATATTGTTGCTTGGTCGCTCGCGGCGGTGTTCTCAATCGTCGTGATGATTTTCTGTGGAATTCCGCTACTTGCATCAAGCCTGACGCCGCTTTTGCATATTCGCTTGAAAAGCGCCTTGGCGATGCCGTCAACGCTCAAACGCGCGCAGTTTTCGGTGGCAAGGATTGCACAGCCCCTGAAGGCGTGGCCGCGTTCCAAAAACTGGTCATGGCGTTGCAAAGCAAAGCCCATCTGCCTTATGCACCTAAGCCGGCCGTGTTAAGCTCGAAAGTGCCCAACGCTTTTGCCTTGCCTGGCGGCAATGTCTATGTGTTGCAAGGCCTTCTCGATAAAGCCACAAATGCCGATGAACTGGCTGGCGTCCTCGCCCACGAGTTTGGCCATGTTGCGCACCGGGATGGCCTGCGCATGTTGATCGAAAACGGTGGCACAAGCTTTCTCGCTGGTCTGCTATTTGGCGATATTACCGGCGTTGGCGTGGTTCTGACGTTGGGCCGCACGCTCATAGATGCCCGCTATTCGCGCAGTGCCGAAAGCGCGGCAGATGCCTTTGCAATTCAGGTTATGGCCGATCTCGGGCGCTCACCCAAGCCGATGGGCGAACTCCTTCTGCGCATCACCGGCAATGAAAAAGACAATCCTCTGGCTATTTTTGCTTCCCATCCGATTACGGCGGAAAGGGTTGCAGCGTTTAATAATGTCAGTAATGCTGTCACAGGCCCGGAGATTTTATCGGCGCAGGAATGGCGCGCGCTCAAGGATATCTGCAAGTGAACGTGCAAAAAAACCTGCAAAAGAAGTATCATGCGCCGTCTCATTCTTGAAGAAAGCAATTCGGGCGCAGCCATCTGGAGCCGCAGACTGGCCGTGCTTGCGGCTGCGGTCGCCGGTTTTGGACTGATTTTTGCGAAGTTTCACTACACAGATCTTTACAGCGCCATCGCAGTTGTGTCCTTCGCCATGTTTCTGGCTGCCTTGGCTCTGGTCGTAGCCGTATTCGCCTGCATCAACATTTGGCGTGAGGGTGTTAACGGCGCAAGGATGACGCTGTTCGCCGTGAGCGTGTCGATTGCGCTCTTGGCATGGCCCGTATTCCTTGCGCTAAAATCCTTTCAACTGCCGCGCTTGAACGATATTTCGACCGATATTGGTCAACCGCCGCAGTTTTCGCACGATCCGCGCGTCGTTATGGCTAGAGGTGGCTTCACTCCCGGCGCGCTACCACCGCTCACCCGCATTTTGCAGCCTCGCGCCTATCCCCTCGTTCAACCGATGACGCTGGAAGTTGATGCGTTTGAGGTTTTTGATGCCGCGCAGAAAGTCTTGAAGGGCTTAGGGTGGAAAGTTGTGGACATTACCGCGCCGATACCCTCGCGCGCCGATGGCCAGATTGAAGCAACGTCCCGCAGCCTGCTTTTAGGCATTCCCTATCATATTATGATCCGGCTCCGGCCGGTTGGCGATATCACCCGTGTCGACGTTCGCGCGCTCACCAGTTTCGGCGCTCACGATTATGGCGCAAACGCAGAGCTGATTGGGCGCTTCGATAAAGCCTTACAAGCTGAACTTGACTCGCGCTGAGGAGCACCTTCCAAGCGCAAGCCTTACACTGCAAAAAACTGCGCAGTCAGGCTTGGCGCTTCACCGGAAGTGGCTTCGCCTCGGGCAATCAATTCTTCCAAATGCGCGAATACTGATAACCCGGCTGCGCCCTTCAAGCGCGGATCCAAACCCGCGTAGAGCTTTTCAACAATCTGGGTAATACTACTGTCGCCCTGCTTTAATCGCTGCAATATTGCCGCTTCCCGCTGGCGGCGGTGGTGCAGCAATGCGCGGACAAACCGTTGCGGCTCATTGACGGGTCCGCCGTGCCCGGGCCAGTAGATCTGCTCAGCTCTGCCCCGCAACAGCTCCAGCGAGGCCATATAAGCTCCCATCGACCCATCCGGCGGGGCAACAATGGTGGTCGACCACGCCATCACATGATCGCCTGAAAACAGTGTGTTTTCCTCCTGAAGTGCAAAGCAAAGATGGTTCATCGTATGACCCGGTGTCGCAACAGCTTCCAGCGTCACGCCGCCGATGTTTAACGCCTCTCCATGCTGCAAAATATGGTCGGGGCGGTAAGTCTTGTCCGCGCTGGCCTCAAGGCGGTTTATCTCTCCGGCGTGAAGGTCGCGAGCTGCGACATGCGGGGCGCAGCCGTGAATTGGCGCAGAAGTGCGTGCCTGTAACAGCGCGGCTGCCGGCGAATGGTCAGCATGGGTGTGGCTGACAAGTATTGCCGCTACCCTCTCGCCGGGCAAAGCGCGCACTATGGCCTCCACATGGCCTGCATCTGCCGGCCCGGGATCAAGAACGGTCACGTCACCTCGGCCGATAAGATAGGTGCACGTGCCGGTAAAGGTAAAA
>JANXSV010000071.1 GCA_025356505.1 Methylovirgula sp. | reverse complement strand
AAGCGGCCCTTGTTCTGCCCCTGAAATTCCGGTTCCCGAATAAATACCGAAATCATCGCTGCGCAGGTGAGCATAACGTCATCGATCGTCACCGCCGCAAAGCGTTTTGTCTGGCCAATGCGCTCTGCATGGTCTTTCAAGGCACGGTGCAGCGCAAAGCGCATCCCGTCTTCGTGCTTGCCGCCATCGGGCGTGGGAATCGTATTGCAGTACGACCGCACATAACCATCGTCGCCCGCCAGCCATGACACTGCCCATGACACGGAGCCATGTCCCTTGGCTTTTTCGACATTGCCGGTGAACATCGTCTCGGTCACCAGATCAACGCCGCGCGTTTCATCGGCGAGATAGTCTTTTAATCCTCCGGGATAGTGAAACACAGCCTCGGGCGGCGTCGCGCTGCCTTGCGCCAAAAGTTCGGGCGCGCAATGCCAGCGTATTTCCACGCCGCTGAACAGATAGGCCTTTGAGCGTGTCATTTTGAACAGCCGATCCGGCTTAAAATGCAACTCTTTGCCAAATATCTGCGTGTCCGGCTTGAAGCGCACCTTGGTGCCGCGCCGGTTTTGCACCTTACCCAGCGTCTGCAAGCCGCTGACGGCATGGCCGCGCTCGAAGGCCTGAGCGTAGAGCATCTGGCCGCGCGCGACCTCCACTTCCAGCCGCGATGACAAAGCATTGACCACCGAAACGCCAACCCCGTGCAAGCCGCCCGATGTCTCATAAGCCCCGGAATCGAACTTACCTCCGGCGTGCAGCGTTGTCATAATGACTTCAAGTGCTGACTTATCCGGAAACTTCGGATGCGGATCAACCGGAATGCCGCGGCCATTGTCGGTGATACAAATCCAGTCGTCCGGCTCAATAGATACGTCAATCCAGGTGGCATGTTTGGCCACCGCCTCATCCATGGAATTATCAATCACTTCGGCAAAAAGATGATGATAGGCCGCTTCGTCCGTGCCGCCGATGTACATTCCCGGGCGGCGGCGAACCGGCTCAAGCCCTTCCAGTACCTCGATGGATGAAGCGTCATAGGTCTCGCTCCGCGCCGCCTCTGCTTTAGGCACGGGTAATTTGGGCGCAGCCGTCTTGGATTTGCCATCGGGTTTCCCGCCTTCGGCTTTGCTGCTCTCAGCCTTGCCTCCCTTGGGTTCCGCGCCGCCCTGCTTTTGCGGCGCAGGCTCGGGGCCAAGCCCGCCGAAAAGATCACCGTCATCCATTTTTGTATTCCAAGTGAAGTCTCGCCAAGTGAAGTGTCGCCAAGAGAAGTTTCGCCAAGTGAAGTTTCGCAAATCGAAGTCTGATTCGATTTCGCTATTTATGCCACGTTTGGGGGAAAAAGCGGAACGTTCCGCGCTGAGCGTTGCGCTAGTGCTGCGTTAGTCACAGGATATGTCCCTGCCTAAAATTTAACCATTCTATGACAGGCTGATGAAGGTCAGGTTTGTTTATCAGTCAAGACGGGATACGCGTCATGTCCAGTATATCGTCCTCAAGTAGAGCGTTCAATACATCGTCCTCTAGCCAGCCCGGTTCGGCGGCCTCGATGGACTCTTTGCGCCGCGCCGCGCAATTTGCCGGCCATGCAACAGTCTGCGCCTATTCCGGCTCCGCGGATTTTCTGGAACCGGACTATGCGCGCTGGCGAGCCTCCCGCCGCCGCATGATTCTGGCACCCGTGCTCATCATCGTGGTGGCAATTGGCCTGCTGCTTCTAGTCCTTTAGCGTTGCGGCCAAGCGCGCATCATTTGCAGCATAAGCGTTTTTGAAGATCTCATAGTCAGCGTCATTTGCTGCTTTGAGGGAAAGGGCGCAGGTCAGCCACGACTTGTGATCCGCCTTCGCGGCAAATTTGATCATCGCATCAGGGCCGTCCGCCCCCTCACGCGCCGCACAGCGCAGATGCGCCCAAGCCGCCATTTTGCCCATCTGGATAAAGCTTTCGGACAAAGATTCGATATGCTTTTCGCGGTTTTTGATCAGTCCGGTCAGGTTGAGCCGGTCTTCGCTTGGCTGCAGCGCTCTCACCACATAATCGCGGCGGCTGATGCGGGCGGCGTGGAGCTTTGCCGCCGTCACGGCCTGCAAACGGGTCTGCAATGTCACGATACGCATGGCCTCCGTCGGCCATTTCGGCTGGCGATGCGGCAACAATTGCGCCGCGGCGGAGGCCTCTGTCGCCTTGATATCATAGAGCACGTTGCGGTCCGGATCCCCGCGTCCATGCAGCAGCACAGCATAGCGGCGCAAACCCAGGCTGCCCAAACCGGCCACGCGGAACGCCATATCGCGCAAATCGAAATAGTGCGGGGTTGGTGCAGATAGGCCGGTAAATATCTTGCCGATGCTTGCCGGTTTCTCGTCGGTGCGGCCAAGAGGCAGGTAGCGCTCGCCATCAACCGCAAGTTTGCGCAGATTTTTAACGGTAAGACTGCGGGCGTTCAAAAAAGCGCGGCGCTTG
>JANXSV010000041.1 GCA_025356505.1 Methylovirgula sp. | reverse complement strand
CTTGGTCACCGCGGAACCGACGGCGGTCACCTGCCCGACAATTTCATGCCCGGGGACGCAGGGATACTGCGTGCCACCCCATTCGGAACGCACCGTATGAAGATCCGAGTGGCAAACACCGCAATAAGCAATCTTAATCTGAACATCGTCCGCGCCCGGATTACGCCGCGAAATGTCCATGGCCTCCAACTTCTTATGCGCTGCGAAGGCACCAAATGCTTTTACCATGCTTTTTACTCCAGAATTTCTCTATAACTCGAACGCCGATAAGCGCCATAAAGTTCCCCACATGAACTGTGTAACGCTTTTGAAAAATCAACTCCGCTTATGCGTAAAGCGCATCCTAAAACACCAAGCAAAGTCGCTAAGTCCCGCAAGCATGTCAAAATTACTGAGTCTAAACTCTGCAATCCGCCGAAAAACAGGTCTGCAACATGGCACGGGTATTTTGCCACCTGTGCACCGGCGTGAGCCTTTCCCAAAGCGGTTTAATAGACCAATTCGTCACATAGATTGCGTGTCGCCTCCGCGCTTTTCTATGCTACTTACTAGCCCTTCAACATACGGCACCGGGACAGTTGCACTTCGAAAGGTGCCAAAGTGCCGGCGTCGGCATTACTAAGCACAATAGGATGTCCCTCAATGGCAGATCAGCCGGAAAATTTTTCCGAATGGAACGAAAAACATCTGCGCTTCGCCATTGAAGCGGCGGGCGTGGCACTTTGGGCTTGGAATGTCGACACCGACCACCTTCGCCTCGATCAGCGCGCTTATGAGATGTGGGGCGTGCCTCCCAGCAAAGATGTTACTTTTGAAGACCTGTCATCGCATATTCACCCCGCCGACCGCGATCGGGTCCGCGCCGCTTTCAATGCCAGCCGCGCCATAATCGGTTCGTACGAGATCGACTTTCGTATTCTGGTCGGAGATGAAGTACGCTGGGTTTCCGCCCGCGGCCAGGGCGATGATGCAAACCTTATTGATCGTAATACGTTCGGCATCTTCATCGACGTTTCGGGCCGCAAGCAGGTTGAAGAGGGCAATGAACTGTTGGCGGGCGAAATGAGCCACCGGGTCAAAAACCTGCTCGCAATTGCCTCCGCTCTCACCACGATCACGTCGAAATCATCCGAATCCGCAGAAGACATGGCCCGCCAGTTGGTCAACCGCCTCACGGCGCTTGGCCGCGCGCATGATCTGGTGCGCCCCCTCCCTGGTCATGCCAAAACAGATGCGCTGCTTGGAGATTTGCTGTCGGTCCTGCTGGCTCCATATGATGACTTGGGCGCTTTTAGCGGACGTATCCGGGTGTCGGTTCCGCGCATGGGCGTTGGCGAAGCCTCTGCCACAACACTGGCAATGATCGTGCATGAGCTTGCGACCAACTCGTTGAAATATGGCGCGCTCTCCAGCGACGCCGGAACACTCGACGTCTCATCATCAACTGGGCACGATTCGGAGGATGTTGTCGTGGTTTGGACCGAACGCGGCGGCCCCCCGATAACAGAGCCAACAGGCCCGGGCGGCTTTGGCAGCAAACTCATCAACCGCGCTATGTCTGCCCAGCTTGGCGGAACTATCAGCTGTGACTGGTCGCCGGACGGCGTCATCGTTACCCTGCGCATGAAACGCAAACGGCTCGAAATACAAAGCTAAGGCCGCGCGTTCGTTCAAACGGCGGCGGGGCTCTAATGAAGGCCCAAAGTTCCCAAAAAACAAAATCTTTCTTTCTATCCTACTGATATGAAACATTAAAATCTGCTTTTCGCTCCACTTTGGCCAGTTTTCACACCTTTGGCCGGTTTTTGGCCTGGTTGCGCCATCAGATGCTCAGGTTTTTGGCCGACTTTTAAGCGTAGTGCAGCAACAGGCTTTCTCTCAACCAATCCGTCGAAAAATGACCAAACTGGCCTAGAATCAGGCGAAATATGCCAACTCGGCCGCATTTTCGGGTTACATACTCAAGAATAACAGTCTCGGGAGCCTGATCTATGAATTTTGACGTTTTCATCACCTGCGCCGTTACCGGCTCCGGCGCAACCGCGCACAAAAGTGATAAAGTCCCGGTCACTCCAAAGCAGATCGCCGCCGCCAGCATTGAAGCCGCCAAAGAAGGCGCTGCCATCGCTCATATCCATGTTCGAAACCCCCAAACCGGCGCTCCATCGCGCGACCCGGCCCTTTATGGCGAGGTTGTCGCCCGCATCCGCGATAGCGGCACCGATGTGGTGATAAACCTTACCGCAGGCATGGGCGGCGACCTCGTTTTCGGTGATGCCGAAAGCCCCCTGCCTCTCAATTTGCAAAAAACTGATATGGTTGGATCCTCGCAACGTCTTGTTCACGTTGATGAATTACTACCCGAGATATGCACTCTCGATTGCGGCACGATGAATTTTGCCGAGGCCGATTATGTCATGACCAACACGCCGGGCATGCTGCGCGCCATGGCAAAGCGCATTCAGGCTGCGGGCGTAAAACCCGAAATTGAAGTGTTCGATACCGGCCATTTGGTGCTTGCCAAACAACTTGTCAAAGAGGGCCTTATCGATGACCCGGTAATGATTCA
>JANXSV010000028.1 GCA_025356505.1 Methylovirgula sp. | reverse complement strand
TTTATATCTATTCCTATGTGTAATTTACGCCATGTTCTGCGTTTTGTCCCAAAAACAGCCGCCCGCCAAAACTGCGCGTTCTGTGGTCATTTCAGTGCTCCTCCACCTGGTTCAGATACTCGCCATAGCCTTCGGCTTGCATGGTTGGCCAATCCTACGCCATGAAGATTTTTTCCCGTTTCGGCGAGGATGTCATCGCTGCCTTCGCTGTCATTGACCGTATCACCCCGGTGGCTTTCTGTGTCATATTTGCCCTCACAGGTTCTCTTGGACCCGTCCTTAGCCAAAATCTTGGTGCCAAGCTTATGACCAGGGTCAGAAAGACGCTCGACGATGCCTTTATGCTCACGATTGTCTATGTGTCGGTGGTTTGGGCGCTGCTTTGGCTATGCAGCAGCCTGATCATCAAGCTTTTTGGTGTTTCAGGCGAAACCGCGTCGCTTTTGACATTTTACTGCACATTTGGCGCGTCGCTCTGGTTGTTTTTGGGCGCGTTATTTGTAGCCAATACGTCTTTCAACAATCTTGGTTTTCCGCTCTACTCAACTTTTTTCAACTGGGGCCGGGCGACCTTGGGCACCATCCCGTTTGTGACTTATTTTGCCGACCGTTGGGGAGTTGAGGGCGGTATGGTTGGCATGATTATCGGTTCGGCGATCTTTGGAATTGGTGGCGCTACAGTCGCATATTTCGTCACAGCACGGCTCGCAAAACAGATCAATCCGGTTTAGAACACGTTCATATTCTGCCCGTGCGCGGATTACGCTTTCACTCAGGGGGACAAAATGTTTAATATAAATGATATCCTTAATGCGGCTCAAGGTGGCCAAGGCATAAACAATATGGCGCAGCAGTTCGGCCTTTCTCCCGAGCAGGCACAGGCGGCCATTCAATCAGTCATTCCGGCATTCTCGCAGGGCTTGCAAAACCAGGCTGCCTCACCCAACGGTCTTGAATCCATTATTGGGGCTTTGACCGGCGCTGTACATCAGCAAAGCTTTCAAAATCCGTCCGTGGCTCAATCTCCAGCCGCGCAGGCCGCTGGCGGTGACATGTTGAGCCAGATTTTCGGCAACAACCAGATTGTCGCGCAAATCGCGCAGCATGCGGCACAGTCAGCCGGGATTAGTCCGCAAGTCCTGCAACAGATGATGCCAACAATCGCCTCGATGATTGCCGGAGGCATGTTTCACTCGATGCAAAATCAGGGTCTTGGCAATGTTCTGGGTCAGTTGGCGCAGGCGGCTACTCAGCCAGGCGGTCTTGGAGGCATGATGGGTCAGGCGTCAGCGCCTCAGCAGCCTGCCTCGGCTGGCGGGCTTGGTGGCCTTCTGGGAGGCCTGCTAGGCGGGTTGTTTGGCGGCAATCAGCAGACAGCAGCTCCTATGGGGGGCGCCATGCAAAATCCGGCAGTGCAAATGGGTATTGATGCCCTCACCAAGATGATGCAGGGCGGCGTCAACGTCCAGCAGGCTCAAGCAAACGGCCTACAGAATATTCTCAATCAGTTCACTCAAAAACATTGAGAAATTTTGTCCCCGCAGCTTCATAAGCTGACAATACTAAAAGCGGCTCTCAAATTCGAGGGCCGCTTTTTTGTTCAAGAAGCCGGAACCGACGGGATTTAAGCGCCTGTGCGTGCCATAACGATGGCCTCGCGCTTCACTGCAATGCTGCCGTCGTGCGCTGTCGCCCGCCGTTCGCCAAGAACCAAGCTTGGGTCGGAGACATTTTCGCTCAGCAGCGCAGCGTCGACATCAGCGCGGGTCACGCCAATGTCTCTTAGAAAGTGGTCATCAAGCTGGGTAAGAGCAAATAGCGCTCTGCGTCCTTCGCGGGCTTTCTGCCAGCGCGTATACGATTTTCCAGCCAAAGCAACCAACACTGCCAAGCGTACCCGAAATCCGGCCTGAGTCAGGGTATGAGATGCCAGGGCGCGGGTGTAATTTGACATAATAATCTCCAAAGGGGTCAGACACGCCGCTCTGCGACGCAACAATTTATACTGTATTCCTCTCTGAACAATAAGAAAAACGAATACTTGTGATGCAATTCATTTGTGATATTGATGAATTGTCGCCGCAATCGAGGCCGTTATGACAATTTTATTTGACGCTGAGCACTTGAAGGCCTTTATCGCCATCGCTGACACCGGCTCATTTACCAAAGCCGCAGATGTCATTCATAAAACTCAATCCGCTGTATCCATGCAGATGAAGCGACTGGAAGAACGGATCGGAAAGCC
>JANXSV010000401.1 GCA_025356505.1 Methylovirgula sp. | reverse complement strand
GTATTGGCCGCTCCAGCAGTCCTTTTGGAACGGAAACATTTGCGCTTCGGGTTAGGATTTCCCTTAGCCGCAATGGTTGCGCTCACAGTTTTTGGTACAGCGAGATTATATCTGAACCCAACCAAAATGGTTGAAGGCGTTAAATTGCGCCTCGTGCAACCCAACATATCCATCGATTCCAGCTTCAGGCAGGACAACCGTCTAGACTACGTAAGAAAATATATTGCACTGTCCGACCGCTCAAAGTCTGATCATTCCGCAGGAATATCGGACGTTACACATGTCTTTTGGCCTGAATCATCCTTGCCAACCATCCTCTCACGCGATGCGCAAGCGCTTTCGCTTATCGGCGCATCATTTCCCTCAGGCACCACTCTGATCGTCGGAGCAGCTCGAATGCAAGATGCCGTCAAAACAGGAGGAGCGGCCCTCTATTATAACTCCATGCAGATCATTAAAAGCGGTGGCACCATTTCGGATTCTTACGACAAGATTCATTTGGTCCCCTTCGGAGAATATCTTCCACTTGAAAAGGTGCTGCACTGGCTCGGATTAACTCAATTTGTAGAAGTCCCGGGAGGGTTTTCGCCCGGAGTTACCCGGAGCCTGCTGAGCGTGCCGGGCCTTCCGCCTGTTTGGCCGAGTATCTGTTATGAAGCGATATTTCCTGATGAAGGAGTAGATAACGGAGCGCGAGCGGGCCTCATCATAAACGTGACGGTTGACACTTGGTATGGAGATACGCCGGGGCCTTACCAACATTTTGCACAAGCGAGGCTGCGCGCCGTCGAACAGGGGCTTCCCTTGGTAAGAGACGCCAACAGCGGTATATCGGCTGTCATAGATCCGGTTGGGCGGATACTAGGTCAACTCCCACTAAATTCGGAGGATGTTTTAGATTCAGAGCTTCCCGTGGCTCTGGCACGGACACCTTATGCCACATTTGGAGAGATTGGTTTTGCAATTTTGCTGGGCTTTTCCGCAGTCCTTGCATTGGTCGGCAAGCTGAAAAGAGGAGTGTAGATAATATCGTTGCAGATGATTTTTTTTTCGCGTAATACGAGCATATGACGCTAAGTTAACTTCGCGATCTACCGCGGAAACCCGCTGGAGGCATCTGAGATGATAAAAAAAACACCTAACCCGATAGATCTTCATGTTGGCAGTCGCGTGCGTATGCGCCGCGTCCTGCTGGGTATGAGCCAGGAGAAACTTGGCACTTCGCTTGGTCTCACCTTTCAACAGGTTCAGAAATATGAGAAGGGGACCAACAGGATCGGAGCCAGCAGACTACAGCAAATTTCGAAAACACTAAGCGTGCCACCTTCGTTCTTTTTCGATGGCTCACCTAATGTAGAGGCAAACATATCTGCTGGATTTGAGGAAGTCGGCAAGTCAACTTTTGTGATAGACTTTCTATCCACAGCTGAAGGGCTGCTTTTAAACAAAGCTTTCGTGCGCATCAAAGATGGCAAACTTCGCAAAAAAGTTATCGATTTGGTAGTTGCAATCGCTGACGAAGGCGAGCCAACGCCACACTAATCTGCTTGTTCTCTATATCGAACGAATAGGCCATTTTTGCTTGACAAAAAGAACAGTTTCCCGCAAAGGCTTCGGTATCGTGAACCTTATGGGCTTAATCTGCCTACATCGGTTCGAGCAGACCTTACTTCCGGGGAATGAAAATGGCGCGTCAGGACTATCTATTTACAAGTGAATCTGTCTCTGAAGGGCATCCTGATAAAGTATGCGACCGTATTTCAGACGAAATAGTAGATTTGTATTTTAAAGAAGCAGTAAAAACTGGAATGGATCCATGGCAAATTCGGGTCGCATGCGAGACGCTTGCAACGACTAACCGGGTGGTAATTGCCGGGGAAGTGCGCGGGCCTCACATAACAACCGCAAGAATTAAGACTGCGGTACGCAAGGCTATCAAAGAAATCGGCTATGAGCAGTCTGGCTTTAACTGGAAAACTGTAAAAATTGAAAACTTGTTGCACGACCAGTCGGCGGATATTGCGGTGGGCGTTGATGCTGCGGGAAACAAAGATGAAGGCGCCGGAGACCAGGGCATAATGTTTGGCTACGCCTGCAATGAGACGCCCGAACTAATGCCAGCTCCGATTTATTATGCTCATAAAATACTACACGCGCTCTCTACCGCACGACGCAATGGCTCGGCGAAAGCACTCGGACCCGATGCTAAAAGTCAGGTGACCGTGAAGTATGAAAACGGAAAGCCGGTTGGCGTTACACAGATTGTTGTTTCTCATCAACATGTTGAAGAGAATCTGACGTCCTCCGAGATTAGAGCCATTATCGAGCCATATGTTCTCGAGGCACTTCCAAAAGGATTTGTTACTAAGGAAACTGTCTGGCACGTAAACCCTACGGGCAAGTTTTACATCGGTGGCCCTGACGGCGATACCGGTTTGACGGGTCGCAAGATAATCGTGGACACGTATGGCGGCGCTGCGCCGCACGGTGGAGGTGCATTTTCTGGCAAAGATCCAACGAAAGTTGACCGGTCGGCCGCGTATGCGGCGCGCTATCTTGCGAAAAATGTGGTTGCGGCAGGATTGGCCGAAAAATGCACGGTGCAGTTGTCCTAT
>JANXSV010000382.1 GCA_025356505.1 Methylovirgula sp. | reverse complement strand
TTTCACAACATCGCCGGATTTGGCGACGCGGCCCTTGGACAGCTGCGAGATATGAACCAAGCCATCCTTTGCGCCGAAGAAATTGACGAATGCGCCGAAGTCGACAACCTTGACCACAGTGCCTTCGTAAATCATGCCGATTTCCGGATCGGATGCGATGGACTTGATCCAGTTCATCGCAGCCTTGATCGATGCGCCATCGGACGAGGCAATCTTTACCGTGCCATCGTCTTCGATGTTGATCTTCGCGCCGGTCTTTTCGACGATTTCGCGGATGACCTTACCGCCCGTACCAATCACTTCGCGGATTTTATCGGTTGGGATTTTCATAGTCTCGATGCGCGGGGCAAATTCACCCAGCTCGGCGCGGGCGCCGGTGAGGGCGTTGGCCATTTCGCCGAGAATATGCAGACGACCATCCTTGGCCTGAGCCAAAGCGACCTTCATGATTTCTTCGGTGATACCGGCGATCTTGATGTCCATTTGCAGCGAGGTGATGCCCTCTGATGTTCCGGCCACCTTGAAGTCCATGTCGCCAAGGTGATCTTCATCACCCAGAATATCGGACAGAACCGCAAAGCGTTTGTCTTCCAAAATCAGGCCCATGGCGATACCGGCGGTCGGGCGCTTCAGCGGGACACCGGCATCCATCAGCGCCAGCGAGGTGCCGCAGACGGTTGCCATCGAGGATGAACCGTTGGATTCGGTAATTTCAGAGACGACGCGGATGGTATACGGGAATTCGGCAGCCGTTGGCAGCATCGGGCGGATTGCGCGCCATGCCAGCTTCCCGTGTCCGATTTCGCGGCGGCCGGGCGAACCCATACGGCCGGTTTCACCAACTGAGTAGGGAGGAAAGTTGTAGTGAAGCAGGAAGCGTTCCTTGTAGGTGCCTTCTAAGCTGTCAATAAACTGCTCGTCTTCGCCAGTTCCGAGGGTCGCGACGACAAGCGCCTGTGTTTCGCCGCGGGTGAACAGGGCCGAGCCATGTGTGCGCGGCAAGATGCCAACTTCGGATACGATAGGACGGACGGTTTTTACATCGCGGCCATCGATGCGGATGCCGGTGTCGAGAACGTTCCAGCGGACGACCTTGGCCTGCAAGTCATGGAAGGCTTCCTTGACATGCTCCTTGGAGAATTTCGCTTCGCCATCAACGGGGAACAAGCCAGCGTCAACCTTGGCTTTGACCGCATCCACGGCCTTATAGCGCTCTTGCTTGGCGGTGATTTTATAGGCCTCGCGCAGTTCCTTTTCGGCAATATGCGCAACTGCAGCTTCGACAGCCGATTTGTCAGCCAAAACCAGATCGCGCGGCTCCTTGGCAGCCTTTTCAGCGAGACGGATGATCGCATCGATCACCGGCTGGAAACCGGCATGACCATGCATCACAGCCTGCAGCATGATGTCCTCAGAAAGCTCCTTGGCTTCTGATTCAACCATGAGAACCGCATCTTGGGTTCCGGCGACGATGAGATCAAGCACGCTTTCTTTCATCTCGTCGATTGTCGGGTTGAGTTTCAGTGCGCCGTTGATCATGCCAACGCGAGCACCACCAACCGGGCCCATAAACGGCACACCCGATAAAGTGAGCGCTGCCGAGGTGGCCACGAGCGCCAGAATATCCGGATCATTTTCTAGATCGTGGCTCAAAACCGTGACCACTACCTGGGTATCATTGCGATAGCCTTCGGGAAACAGCGGACGAATTGGCCGGTCGATCAGGCGCGAAACGAGGGTTTCTTTTTCAGATGGACGGCCTTCGCGCTTGAAATAACCGCCAGGGATACGACCGGCAGCGAAAGTTTTTTCCTGATAATTGACGGTGAGCGGGAAAAAGTCCTGACCTGGCTTGGCAGATTTTGCCGAAACGACAGTGGCCAGCAGCGTGGTTTCGCCGTAGGTGGCCAAAACCGAACCATCAGCCTGACGGGCGATCTTGCCGGTTTCGAGGACGAGCTGACGGCCCGCCCAATCAATTACTTCGCGGTGAACATTAAACATATCTGTGTCTTTCAAATGCAAATCCGCCATGAGCAAGACGGCAAGACACTCTTCCGCAAGCCGAAGCCCTCTCTGGAAAAAGTGTCTTGCGATCCTGCCATGACGGACATTTCTTTTTAAAAACGGCAACCCCATGCTGCCGTTTTATAGTTCGGGGAGTTTCACATCGCGTGTTACCGGCAAGTGATCTTGGAGGAAACGTCAGCGACGTTTCTCAAGATCGCGCAGGTTAGCGGCGGATGTTCAGCTTTTCGATGATGCCTTTATAGCGGGCTTCGTCCTTCGACTTGACATAGTCGAGCAACGTGCGGCGCTGGGAAACCATCTTCAACAAACCACGGCGGGAGTGGTTGTCCTTCACATGGGCCTTAAAATGGCCTGTGAGGTTGTTGATACGTTCAGTGAGAATTGCCACCTGAACTTCCGGCGAACCGGTGTCGTTTGGCTTGGTGGCGTGTTCTTTAATCAGCGCGTCTTTGCGCTCTGCAGTAATCGACATCGGATTTTCCTTTATGTTTAGGAAGCTTGCTACACGGCCGATCCGGGATGTCGTCCAGCAAAAGGGTCATGGGCAAGCCGCGCCTCCGGATATGGAAGCTGCGCGGTGTATACATGATTTTGGCACGAATGGAAGAGCCGTTTGGCGCGTCGAAGGCGACTACTTCCCCTCGATCATCGCCACCAATTGATTGAGCGCGGCGCCCCACCCCGCCTCAAAACCCATCTGAGCATGGATGCCACGGTCTTTCTCATTGTGATGCAGAACGGTGGCGACGTATTTTGTACCCTCGCCGTGCGGGCTGAGTTCGATCATGCCAGTGAAGGGGAAACCTGCTGCGTCTATGGCATTCGGGCGGAAGCCGTCGCTCAAGGCGCTGGTCCACATCAGTTTGCGATCCGGAATGATCTCAAGAAAACAGCCCGTATTTGGCATGGACTCGCCGTTCGGGCCTTCCATGAGCGTGTAAAACTTGCCGCCCGGCCTCAGGTCAATTTCGCAGGCGCTAACGCGCCATGGTTTGGGGCAAAACCACGGCATGAGCTTGGCGGGCACCGTCCAGGCTTCCCATATTTTATGCGCGGGCACCGCAACGATACGTTCCAGCCGCAGATCAAGTTCAGGATTGAATGTCATTGGTTCTAACCCCGTAGATAAAATTTGCGCGTGTATCAAAGTACAAAAATACACTGGCATCAAACCGAATCGCTGGAAAGAGACCCAGTTGCCCTAAATTTCCGGCGCCAATTTTTACACGCCGCCTGATCGCCACCCCTTGCAATCACGAGATAATTCCGTCATAAGCGCGCCTTCGATCCGACCGGCTGTAAAGGGCTGCCGTGGCGGATTGTAAGCTCGTCTTACAACGATAAGGGGTTCGCCCCGCCAGAAACTGCCTTAACAGGCTACAAAGGAAGAGCAAAATGCCCAAGCTGAAGACAAAGTCAGGCGCTAAAAAGCGCTTTAAAATCACTGGCACCGGCAAGGTTGTGTACGCACAAGCCGGCAAACGCCATGGCATGATCAAACGCACCAAAAAGCAGATCCGCAACAAGCGCGGCACCGCCATCATGTTCAAAACTGACGGCGATAATATCAAAAGATATTTCCTGCCCAACGCTTAACCACCCTGTTTTTAGATACGGAGATCAATCATGGCACGCGTCAAACGGGGCGTTACGTCCCACGCCAAGCACAAAAAAGTTTTTAAGGCCGCCAAGGGCTTCTACGGCCGCCGCAAGAATACCATTCGCGCCGCTAAGGCCGCTGTCGATAAGGCGATGCAATATGCAACGCGCGACCGCAAGGTTAAGAAGCGGACCATCCGTTCGCTCTGGATCGTACGTCTGAACGCAGCAGTGCGTGAATTCGGCTTGAACTATTCGAAGTTCATCAATGGTCTCGACCTTGCCGGTATCACGATGGACCGCAAGGTTCTGTCGGATCTGGCAATTTCTGAGCCTGCGACCTTTGCAGCCATCGTCGAAAAGGCCAAGGCGGCATTGCCACAGGCAGCTTAAGCGCGATTGCTTTTGCAAGACCCATTTAGCCCGCACCCATTTAGCCCGCCCTCACCGGCGGGCTTTTTGTTGCTTTTTCTCGACTTTTCAAAAGCCGCGTGGCAAAAGCGCGTCACATTCCTTTTGTGAGTTCGCATGTCTGATTTATCCGCTCTCGAGACCGAAACCCTGACGCAAATTGCCGCCTCCACCGATGAGGCCGCGCTGGAAACTGTGCGATTGAGCGCATTGGGCAAGAAAGGGGCAATTTCTGCTCTGCTCGCGACGCTTGGCAAAATGTCTCCCGAGGAGCGTAAGGAACGCGGCGCGGCGATCAATGTCCTGAAAGACAAGGTTTCGGACGCGCTTGGTCAGCGCAAAAGCGTGCTGAAAAAGGCGGCTCTGGAAGCGCGCCTGAAAAGCGAAACCGTCGATGTTTCCCTGCCTACACGGGAAAATGGTCAGGATATTGGCCGCATTCATCCAATTTCACAGGTGATGGATGAACTTACCGCCATTTTTGCCGATATGGGCTTTTCGATTGCCGAAGGGCCGGATGTGGAGACCGACGATTATAATTTCACCAAGCTGAACTTCCCGCTTGGCCATCCGGCGCGCGAGATGCACGACACATTCTTTTTCAACCCATCGGAAGATGGCACGCGCAAGCTGCTGCGCACGCACACCAGCCCTGTGCAAGTGCGCACGATGCTTGCCCAAAAGCCGCCTATCCGCGTGATTTGCCCCGGGCGCACCTATCGCTGCGACTCTGACCAGACGCATACGCCGATGTTCCATCAGGTTGAGGGGTTGGTGATCGAGAAAGGCGCGCATATGGGCCACCTCAAATGGATTTTGGAAGAATTCTGCAAGGCGTTTTTCGAGGTGCCGCATGTGAAGATGCAGTTTCGCCCCAGCTTCTTCCCTTTCACCGAGCCTTCGATGGAAGTGGACATTCAATGTTCGCGTAAGGGTGGCGAAATCCGCTTTGGCGAGGGCACGGATTGGCTTGAAATTCTGGGCTGCGGCATGGTGCATCCGAATGTCATCCGCAATTGCGGGCTCGACCCGGATGAATATACCGGCTTTGCCTGGGGCATGGGCATCGATCGTCTCGCCATGCTGAAATATGGCATTTCAGACTTGCGCCAGATGTTCGAGGGCGATGTGCGCTGGCTGTCGCATTATGGCTTTAAGGCGCTCGACGTGCCGACGCTGGCCGGGGGGGTGGGCGGGTGAGGCGGTGTTAAAACCTATTACTGTAAGTTGCGACAGCGAATTGCTTCACGTTTCGCTGAGCGATGGGAGGAAAGTTAGCGTGCCCCTATGGTGGTATCCGCGCCTCTTTACAGCAGACATCGCTGCGCGGAACAACACAGAATTAATGAAGTCTGGAATTCACTGGCCAGACCTAGATGAAGACCTATCGATTGAATCCATGTTGCGCGGAGAAAAAGCGCAAGGCGCAATTGATCCAAACCAAGAATATGAAAACTATACAGTCTCTCACTCAAAAAGCGGGAAATTGTCCGTTCAAATACACTTACACCCGAAAGTTAGCTCCAAGCCGATAAGTTATCCGCAAATCAATAGAGAATACCGAAGCCTCATTCACGAGAAAATTCATCGAATATACTCAGTTGACTTAAGCCGTAACGAAAAGTTTTTGCCGGCTTTCAATTATGATTTGTTCTTTGCCGCCACCGATACATTGCTTGACGTTTCAAAGGTTCTCCACGCGCCTGCAAACGAAATGTGGCCGACGGCTTTCCACGTTGGCCAGCTTTGGATGTA
>JANXSV010000361.1 GCA_025356505.1 Methylovirgula sp. | reverse complement strand
AATTCTGATCGCCGGTATCTGGCAGGCCTCGGGCTTGGTGATGGCGATCGTGCTTGCGGGCTTGCGCGGCATTGATGAGGATATCTGGAAGGCAAGTCGGATTGACGGCATTCCTGCATGGAGAATGTATTTGCAGGTGGTTCTGCCTATGGTGCTGCCTATGCTGGCAACTGCCGGTGTGCTGCTGTCTATTTCGGTAATCAAGAGCTTTGATCTGGTGGTGGCGATGACTTCCGGCGGTCCAGGCCTATCCTCAGAAGTTCCGGCTAAATTCATCATGGATAATCTGTTTTTGCGGGCCAACATCGGCCTCGCAACCGCGGCATCTACAGTGATGCTGGTGACTGTGATCGCCATTGTTGTTCCGATGTTGATTGCGCAGGCACGTCACGCGCAGAGGTCAAGTGCATGAGCAGCCTGACCACCTCGCCCAAACGCAGATCAGACCTCACCATTGGCCGTATCGGGCTCTATGCGTTCCTGATTTCTGCGGCATTGTTCTTTCTGCTGCCACTGTTCGTGATGTTGTTGACTTCGGTCAAACCGATGGAGGAAATCCGCAACGGCAACCTGCTGGCATTTCCCAATGTATTTACGCTCCAGCCGTGGGTTAAAGCGTGGACACAAGCCTGCACCGGGCTGAAATGCGAAGGCATTCAGGTCGGATTTTGGAACTCGTGGTTTATTCTCATTCCCAGTGTGATCTTATCCATCGCGGCGGGCGCACTCAATGGATACGCCCTGTCATTTTGGAAAATCCGCGGTGCAGAAATTCTATTCGCCATCCTGATGCTTGGGGCCTTTGTGCCCTATCAGGTCTATATTTTTCCACTGGTGCAGATCACATCGAAGCTAGGATTATTCAACACCCTGCCGGGTATTGTCGTGGTGCATACGATTTTCGGACTGCCGGTGATGACGTTGCTGTTCCGCAATTTCTATGTGTCGGTGCCGCGGGACTTGTTCAGCGCGGCGCGGGTTGATGGCTGCGGATTTTTGCGGATTTTCTGGTCGGTGATGCTGCCCATGTCAACACCGATCATTGTGGTGGCGGCAATATTACAAACAACTGGTATCTGGAACGACTTTATTCTCGGCCTGGTTTTCGCCGGGCGTGAAAATTGGCCGATGACCGTTCAACTGAATAACGTGATCAATTCCACGCAGGGCGAGCGGGAATATAACGTGCAGATGGCGGCCACCATCCTCACGGCACTGGTGCCAATGTTGGTCTATTTTCTGTCAGGCCGCTATTTTGTGCGCGGCATTGCCGCTGGCGCAGTGAAGGGTTGAGGTCGCAAATGCCTAATATTTCCATTGAAAACCTAAACATCAAATTTGGCGCTGTCACCGTACTCGACGGGCTCAATCTGGCCATCGCCGACCGCGAATTCATGGTTTTGCTCGGACCATCGGGCTGCGGTAAGTCCACATTGCTCAATACTGTCGCCGGGCTGATCGACGCCAATGACGGCCGTATTCTCATCGACGGCACTGATGTTATCACTCTGGAACCCAAAGACCGTGGCCTTGCCATGGTGTTTCAATCCTACGCCCTCTATCCGCAAATGTCGGTGCGGGGGAACCTCGGGTTTGGCCTCAAAGTTGCCGGCCTGCCAAAAGCCGAAATTGAAAAGCGGGTCTCCGACGCTGCTGATCTGCTGCAGATACGCCCGCTGCTTGATCGCAAGCCCGGCGCGCTTTCAGGCGGCCAGCGCCAGCGTGTCGCCATCGGCAGGGCATTGGTGCGCCAAACCAAGATATTCCTGTTTGACGAACCCCTCTCCAACCTCGATGCGCAGTTGCGTGCGGAGTTGCGCCTCGAAATCAAGCGCCTGCATCAACGCTTGAAAACCACAGTCATCTACGTGACCCACGATCAGATCGAAGCCCTTACGCTGGCAGACCGGATTGCGGTGATGAAAGATCGTATCATCCAGCAGCTTGGAACCCCCGAAGAAATTTACGAGCGGCCAGCCAACCGTTTTGTGGCAAGTTTTGTCGGATCTCCGGCGATGACTTTCCTGCCCGCAACATTGGTCAGTTCCGACGGTCGTATATCAGCCAAAATCGGCGAGGTGGATGTGCCGTTAGAAAACTACCCTTTCAAAGCTCCGCCGCAGGATGGCATGCAGGTTGAGCTTGGAATTCGCCCGGAGCAGTCATCGCTGGGCGAGGGTCCCTATCTGGCAAAAGTGGAAATGGTTGAGCCGATGGGTGCGGACACGCTGGTTTGGAGCAAGCTTGGGGATTGCTCTCTTTCCACACGTGTTGGAGCTGACACGAAAATCATTCCGGGCGAGACAGTCCCCTTGGGCTTTGTCACGGACAAGATTTCCCTGTTTTCAAAAGATACGGGTTTACGCCTTTAATTTTCACGATCTCATGAAGGAAAGCATATGTCACTCATCCCCAAACTTTCATTGCAGCTTTACTCAGCTCGAAACTTTCCCCCGCTTTCGAGCCAATTGGCGACCTTACACACTCTTGGCTATCAAAGCGTCGAGCCCTTCGGCGGATTGTATGGTGACATCGTCGGCTTTGCCACGGAATTGAACGCCCATGAATTGACTGCGCCAACCGGGCATTTTGGTATTGACCAACTTGAGGGCGGCTTTAGCGCGGCGCTCAATGTGGCCCAAACCCTCGAGACAAACCTTGTTAT
This sequence comes from Methylovirgula sp., assembly GCA_025356505.1. GTDB lineage: Bacteria > Pseudomonadota > Alphaproteobacteria > Rhizobiales > Beijerinckiaceae > JANXSV01. The sequence continues at coordinate 7,233 of JANXSV010000361.1, read as the reverse complement.
CTGCCCCTATCTCGTGGTTGAGGATCGCCCTAAAGACGCAGCTGGTTGGAGCCATTTTGGCAAGCGGCTTGGCGCAATCCGCAAAAAGCTGGCCGATCACGGGATCGATTTTGGCTGGCATAATCATGATTTTGAAGTCACAGCCATGGCGGATGGCACAATGGCGCTAGACCATATCCTTCAAGCTGACCCTGAATTGCAATGGGAAGCGGATATCGGCTGGATTGCCCGCGCCGGCCAAGATCCATTGCATTGGCTGGCAAAATATTCCGGCCGTGTGGCGGCGCTCCACGTCAAGGATATCGCGGCAAAGGCCGAGCCTGTCGTGGAGGATGGCTGGGCTGACGTTGGCCACGGCGTGCTCAATTGGGCGCAGATCATCCCGGCCGGATTGAAAGCCGGAGCGAAAACCCTCGTGGTCGAACATGACAATCCCGCTGATTTCGAACGCTTTGCCCGACGTTCGATCGAAACAGCCAAGCTTTGGGATTTCTGATTTTTTCGCAAGGCGCGAGGCCGCCACTCTGGAGTTAAATTCAAATGCGCACATTTGGCGTTGGTATCATTGGCTGCGGCAATATCTCGGAAATCTATTTTTCGAATACTGCTCTGTTCAAACGGTTGAAGTTAGTGGCATGCGCTGATGCGCTGCATGCAAATGCTGAAAAGCGGGCTGCGCAATTTGGCGTTAAAGCGCTGTCCGTCAAGCAGCTGCTGGCCCGCGAAGACGTGGACATCGTGGTAAACCTCACCGTGCCTAATGCGCATTACGAGGTCTCGGCAGCAGCGCTCAAAGCCGGAAAACACGTGTTCACCGAGAAGCCGCTGTCGCATACGGCGGCTAAAGGCAGGGCTCTGGTAAAGCTGGCCGCCGAAAAAGGGCTTCATCTCGCCTCGGCCCCTGATACTTTTCTAGGAGCGGGCGGGCAACTTGCACGTGGTCTCATTGATGACGGCAAAATCGGCAAGCCGGTGGCAGGGACGGCGTTTTTGATGGCACACGGGCCGGAAAGCTGGCATCCCAGCCCTGACTTTTTCTATCAGCCAGGCGGCGGACCCGTGCTTGACATGGGCCCCTATTACATCACCGCACTGGTCAACCTGCTTGGCCCAGTAGCAAAAGTTACGGCGCTGACGGCCATCGGCAACGCTTTTCGTACGATAAGCGCAGAAGGTCCGCGTAAGGGTGAAAAAATCGTGCCTTCAACGCCGACCACGGCGATGGCAATTTTGGAGTTTGCAGGCGGGGCGAATGTTGTGGCAACATTCAGTTGGGACGTCTGGAAGCATGGCTGCGCCCCTATCGAAATTCACGGAACACTGGGCAGTCTGAGACTGCCCGATCCGAATTTTTATGGTGGCCATGTTGAACTCTCGGAAGCCGGTGCCGAATGGCAGGCGATGGCGACAGCCGACGAAACGTTCGGAAAAATCAACTGGCCCGCTACGGAACCAAAATTTGCGAACTTCCGCGTCATTGGCATCGCCGATATGGCGGCAGCAATCGAGCGGGGTGAACCCGCGCGCGCCTCCGGCGAGCTTGCTCTACACGTGCTGGAGGTACTGGAGGCCATCCTTATCTCCGGCGAGAAAAGGAAGCCTATAGTTTTGGCAAAGCGCGAGGTTCGCCCGCCACGGCTTAATCATAAGCAAGGAACTGATCTGGCCAAGTCATAAGGCGAAAGATGCGGTCGAAGTCTGACGCATCACGTTGACCGATCGATCAAGTTGTGAGAGTTTCCCCTAGGCGCCCGAAGTGATTTGGGCGCTTTTTCATGCAGGTTTTTATGACCGCGGCTGCTACCCTACCCCCATCGAATATTCTGCGCGCAATCGGGGCGATTGTGCTTACTGCGCTGTGTTTCGCCATTTCTGATGTTTATGCACAGGTGCTGACCAAAACACTGCCCGCGCTGGAGGTCACTTTTTTGCGGTGGCTGGTATTTGTGGCGTTTCTGCCGTTTTGGCTGCGCGGGCGCACCTTCGCCTCGCTTTCGACTCGCGCTTTGAAGTGGCAGGTTATGCGCGGGCTACTCGCTGTTTTTTCGGGTATTACCTTCATTGTCGGCATCAAGAGCATGACCATCGGCGACGCGACCGGCGTGGCCTTTTGCGGTCCGGTTATTACCATGGCGATGTCGGTATGGTTTTTGGGAGAGCATGTCGGAGCGCGCAGGTGGCTTGTGGCGGCGATAAGCTTGATCGGGGTTTTTATCATCGTGCAACCGGGAACGAGCGCTTTTCAATGGGCATCGCTGCTTCCGTTGGCCGCCGCGGCGTTTTCGAGCGGCACCGTAATGCTGATCCGGCATATGCATGGTGAACACCCGGACACGACGCTGACCTATTCAGCGCTCGTCGGGTTCGTTGTACTGCTCGGCTTCATGCCATTTGTCTGGGTGTGGCCCGGTGTGTCCGAAGCCTATCCCATTATGGTGAGCGGCATCTTCGGAGCCCTCGCAAATGTCGCGATGATCGCGGCCTATCGCGGAGGAGCTGCCTCTCGCGTGGCACCCTTCAACTATGCGCAGTTGTTATTCGCTGGAATTTTAGGATTTCTGGTGGTGGGAAGCGTTCCAACGGGCCTTGCTATCCTCGGGATGTCGCTAATTGCTATGAGCGGCGCAATCAACGCCTGGCTCGAGAGCCGTCAGCACGCCTGACTAGGCAGCGCTGGCCGCGCGCAGGGTGTTCACCATCAGCATTGCAATGGTCATCGGGCCAACGCCGCCGGGGACGGGCGTGATTGCGGAGGCAACTGCCGCCACCTCTTCATAAGCAACATCGCCAACAAGGCGGGTTTTACCATCCGCAGCCGCGATGCGATTTATCCCGACATCGATAACCACTGCGCCCGGCTTGATCCAATCCGCTTTGACCATTTCCGGCCGTCCGACCGCGGCAACAAGAATATCCGCCTGCCTACAAACATCCGGCAGGTTTGTGGTGCGCGAATGGGCAATCGTAACGGTGCAGTCCGCAGCCAGTAAAAGCTGCGCCATCGGCTTGCCGACGATGTTCGAGCGCCCCAGGACAACTGCGTTCAACCCTGCGAGCGAATCTCCCAGGCATTGACGGATCAAAAGCATCGACCCGGCTGGAGTACAAGGGGCGTAGCCGCCGGGCACTCCGGTGGCAATTCGGCCAGCATTGACGACGTTGAACCCATCCACATCCTTATCGGGATGAATGGCCTGAATGATTTTGCTTGCATCCACATGCTTGGGCAGCGGAAGTTGCACCAGAATGCCGTGAATCTTGGCATCGGCATTCAACGCCGATACCAGCGCCAGCAAATCTGCTTCACTGGTTGAACCGGGAAGTTTGTGTTCAATCGACAAAAATCCGCAATGCTTAGCCATACGGCCCTTGTTCGCCACATAGACCTTGCTGGCGGGATCTTCGCCAACAATGACGACAGCGAGCCCCGGCTGAATCCCGCTACGCGACATGAGCGCGGCTGTATCCGACGCCACTTTGTCAGTAAGCGAGGCCGCGGAGGCCTTTCCATCAATAATGCGGGCTGTCATATGTCCAAGCTTTCAGGCGAAAACCACGGTCTTGCGACCATTCAGCAGGACGCGGCTCTCAAGATGCATTTTTACCGCGCGCGCCAAGACACGGCTTTCCGTGTCCCGGCCAACAGCGACCAGATCATCCGCCGTTTGCGCATGGGTCACCCGCTGGCTTTCTTGCTCGATGATCGGGCCTTCGTCAAGATCTGCGGTAACGTAGTGTCCGGTGGCACCGATGAGTTTTACGCCTCGATCAAATGCCTGATGATAGGGCTTGGCACCTTTGAAACTTGGCAAGAACGAGTGGTGAATGTTGATGACGCGGCCTGCGAGCCTTTGGGACAAGCTGTCCGACAAAACTTGCATATACCGCGCCAGAACAATGAGCTCCGCGCCTGTATCTTCGACAATTTTCAGCTGCTGCTGCTCTTGAGCGAGTTTGTTGTTTTTGTCGACCGGAATGTGGTGATACGGGATACCTTGGCTTTCGACGAAAGCACGGCTGTCTTCATGGTTGGAGATGACCGCCACAACCTGCGCACGAAGCCATTCCACGCGCATTTGATACAGCAAGTGTTGCAGGCAATGGTCAAATTTTGAGACCATGATAATAACCTTCGGCAATTGGGACGCATTGCGCAGAAAAATGTCCATCCCGAAGGTGGTGATGGCGGGGTTCAGACCCTCGCGTATCTGGCCCTCGTTGACCTGACCCGACGTTTCGAAGGCGATGCGCATGAAGAAGCGGTTGGTGGACCGATCCCAATACTGCGCACTTTCGGCTATGTTAGCGCCAAGATCCGCCAGAGCCGTGGTCACCGTCGCGACAATACGCGGACGATCCTGACACGAAAGCGTGAGTATAAAATCCTGAGCCATGGAAGTCCTCTTGAAGCAGCGAAGCGGTTGTGCGCGGTAATGACGCAAAAAGGAAGCCTGTTTTTTAGCAACCAACTTGCCAAAAACAGACATGAAATGCGATCACAACGCCGCAATGCCCTCAGACAAACCGCCGAACGCTTTTACCCAGTGCACAAGGCGGATGGCAGAGGCCACTGAAGTTGCATATGTGCAACGCGCTTCGGCGAGCTACGGCGCGAAGCTTTGCAGCCACTCTCCGCGCACTGTGCGGGTTTGGCCGAGCATTTGCGCGATCAGCACATCGTGCGACGTGCGGATATCAACGCAATATGTGGCGCTTCGGCCCGAACGGCTGATTTGGCGTGCGGTCGCGGCGAGCATATCTCCGGCCTTTGCTTGAGCGAGATATGTAATCGTGGCGCTCTGGGTGACCGTACGACGATTATGCGAATTGGCAGCATAGAGCAAAGCGGTGTCGCCTAGAGTGTAGATGACGCCGGAGTTGCAGATACCGAGGCTATTCAGGCAGCCGTCTGTGACCTGCAACCGGATTTCCGCCTGCCCCGACGCGACCTGAGAGAGAATAAGGCCGCTCGCTTGCGCCGCACTGTCGCGCGCCCAGAGGTGGGCACAGACCAATTCGGCCAAACTGTCAGCGCTCATATGATTGCCTGTGCCTGCACTCTATGTCTCCCAGCCTCGACCTAAGGAATATCTTTCGGGCGCGGACGTTTTGAGAGCGGTGCAGCCCCTTTTGAACCATCACCCTTTGGCGCACCACCCTTGCGGTGCGGGCCGCCTTTATCCTGAAAACGACGCGGTTTTTCACCTTTGAACGGCGGCCGATCTCCAGCCGCGAGCTGGCTGTCTCCGCCTCCGAGGCCGTGCGGGCCTTTGCGGGGACGCCGTTCCGGCATATCGCCAGTCGCCGCTTCGATCTTGACGCCTTTTTCTTTGCTTTCACGAGATGCTGCTGCAAAGCGTGTCGCCAGATGCGCGGCAATTTCGAAACGGGTTTCGGTATCGAAAATACGGATTGCGCCGATATCCGGCTTGGTGACGTGGCCAGCACGGCAAATCATCGGCAGCAACCATTTCGGGTCAGCATTGTTGTCCCGGCCAATATTGAGCCTAAACCAGACAAATTCACCCGTGCCACTGGTGCGCATTTGCGGACCATCGGAATGTAACGGATCATGACGAGACGGCTCCCGATCCCGGCGTGACTTTTCGGGGCGCTCGGACTGCTGCGGACCCTCGAACAGGTCCTCCGGCGCGGGCAGTCGTGCGCTGAACATACGGGCCAGCGCACGCGCGAGTTCTTCGGGCGAACGCTGAGCCAAGAGCAGCTGAGCCAAAGCGGCATCGTCTTCTGAAGGCGTTTCTGAAAAGACCGGATCTTTCAGCATGCGTTCCTGATCACGGTGGCGAATGTCGGCAGCGGTTGGCGGGCCTGACCATGTGGCGCTAACGCCGGCGGTTTGCAGCAAGGCTTCGGCGCGGCGACGGCGGGGGTAAGACACCAGTAACAGAGAAATGCCCTTTTTGCCTGCCCGGCCTGTGCGGCCGGAGCGATGCAGCAACGTTTCTTTGTTATTTGGCAGATCGGCATGGATGACCAGACCAAGATCAGGCAAATCTAGGCCGCGGGCAGCGACATCTGTCGCGACGCAAACTTGGGCGCGGCCATCACGAAGGGCCTGCAACGCATGACTGCGCTCATTCTGTGTAAGCTCGCCTGACAAGGCTACAGCGGTAAAACCGCGCTCTTGCAACGCGCCTTGCAAATGACGCACGCCATCACGCGTGGCACAAAAAACCAGTGCCGCGGTGCTGTCAAAAAAGCGCAGCACGTTGACGACCGCATGTTCCATCTCGTTTGGCGCGATGCGTATGGCGCGATATTCAATATCGCTGTGAGCAGCATTGCGAACAAGAGTGTCAATTCGCAGCGCGTCTTTTTGATAGGTGCGGGCAAGCGCGACAATTTCTTTTGGCAGCGTGGCCGAAAATAACAATGTACGGCGCGTCTCGGGAGTGGCATCCAGAATGAAGGTCAGATCTTCACGAAAGCCGAGATCAAGCATTTCATCAGCTTCATCAAGCACAACAGCGGCAAGTTTCGACGTGTTGAGCTGGCCGCGTTGCAAATGATCCCGAAGGCGGCCCGGGGTGCCAACAACGATATGGCAACCGGCATTCATGGCGCGGGCTTCGGCGCGGGCATCCATGCCACCGACGCAGGCAACGATCCGCGCACCGCTTTTGCCATAGAGCCACGAGAGTTCCCGCTGCACCTGAAGGGCCAATTCACGCGTGGGAGCAATGATGAGAGCGAGCGGCTCCGCGGCGCGGGCGAGGGTTTCTGTCTCGCCCAAAATGTCGTGAGCCATGGCCAAGCCGAAAGCCACGGTTTTGCCGGAGCCCGTTTGCGCGGAAACGAGCAGATCTCGCGCACCGGCTTTGGCCTCCAACACAGCAAACTGAACGGGGGTTGGCTCAAGGTAGTCACGGGCAACTAAAGCGCGATCAAGCGCAGGATGAACGGAAGGAAATGTCATGAAGAGTGTCAAAGCTTTCGAGGATGCGCCGTGCAACGACGGATTGACTTTTCAATCCGCCTGCCGGTTTGCCGCAATTGCTGTGTGGTTAGCGTATTTTTGTGGCAAATGCCATGTCGAAGTTGAACCATGCCAATCCCGGCCCTAAAGAAAATTTGTAACCGCGCTAAGTCACTTGCATCATTTAGGTAATTTTACTTATTGATTCGATGTTTTTAGGTCTTTTTAATTGGCTAAACGTTTGTCCAAACGCCCGAACCGGAAACCTACGCAGCAGTATGGCTGCTTGGTTTGGC
>JANXSV010000301.1 GCA_025356505.1 Methylovirgula sp. | reverse complement strand
GGTTTGGCCTGTTCGCGCTTGGTCTTGGCTTGAGCGCGTTTCAAACGCCGCAGAGCGATTATGCTGCACTGTTCTGGCCGCAGATTATTCGTGGTCTGGCAATCATGTTCTGTCTGCTGCCGCCCACCCGAATGGCGCTCGGATATATCGACAAGGCGCAGGTGGCGGATGCCAGCGGGCTGTTCAATCTGATGCGGAACCTGGGCGGCGCTATAGGGCTTGCGCTGATCGACACGGTGATTTACAGCCGCTCGCCCGTCCATAGTGCCGATTTGGTTGCGGCGCTGCAACGCGGCGATATGGACGCCGTTAAGTTTCTCGGCCTGCCGGTTCCGGCGCTGAGCGGCCCTCCTGATGCCGCGACGCTAGGCATGATCCAGCCTTTTATCGAAAAAGGCGCCTTAACATTGGCAATCAACGAGGCTTGGGGCATGGTCGCAGTGTTGACTTTGGCCGCCTTGCTCTGCGTACCTTTTGCAAGGCCAAGCGTTTTAGCGCAAGAATGATAGGCCGGATTACCGTCGTAAACGGGATGGCAATGTGTGGGCGCTGTCTTGAGCGAAACGAAACGAGCGGAAGATGCGGATTACAACTAAAGATTTTCGCGTAAAACCTGACAGCAAGGTCAAGCTGTCAAAATGGCCGACGCAGACGCCGCCAGTCTACGAAACCGCGAGTGACTATAAGGAAATGCTGCAGGGCAATGTCGACAGGCTGAGCACAGCGCAGGAACTGCTTTACGCGTCGGACAAATATTCGCTGCTGCTGATTTTTCAGGCCATGGATGCCGCTGGCAAGGACGGTGTCATCAAGCATGTGATGTCGGGCGTAAACCCGCAGGGTTGCCAAGTTCACAGTTTCAAACATCCCAGCGTTGAAGAATTGCAGCATGATTTTTTGTGGCGCACGACGCGTTATCTGCCCGAGCGCGGAAATATCGGCATCTTCAACCGCTCCTACTATGAGGAAGTTCTGATTGCGCGTGTGCATCCGGCAATTTTGCACGGTGAAGGTGTTGCCGATCTACCCGATGACGCGCGCAAGGTGTGGGATCAGCGCTTTACGTCCATCAAAAATATGGAGCAGCATCTCCATCACAACGGGACGCGCATCCTGAAATTTTTTCTGCACCTGTCCAAGGATGAGCAGCGGCAGCGCTTTCTCGACAGGATCGACAAGCGCAAGAAAAACTGGAAATTCAGCCTTGCCGATATGGAGGAACGCAAGTTCTGGGACGGCTACATGGAGGCCTATGAGGCGGCGCTCAGTGCAACGAGCAGCCGAGAGGCGCCTTGGTATGTTATCCCGGCAGATGACAAAAAGAATGCCCGTTTGATGGTTTCGCAGATCATCGTCGAGACATTGGAGGGGCTGGACATGGCCTACCCTAAACTCGACGACGCCGAGGAGAAGGCGCTCGCCGCCATACGCGCCGAACTGGAACTCGAAAAAAAGGCTGAATAAGCGAACGACAAGTCGCGAGCTAACGCTCTCTTTTGTCGAATTTCAAACTTTGGTTAAAGAGAAATCTGGTGGGCGCGACAGGGATTGAACCTGTGACCTCTCCCGTGTGAAGGGAACGCACTACCGCTGTGCTACGCGCCCGCTTTTTGCGGAAGAATTTCGTTTAAATAGCGCCAAAGCCTAAGTCAAGCAGCAAGGCTTGTTTGCGCTGCGCGGCGTAAGCAGTTTCTTTTACTACGGCTATTTTATCGACGTGAATTTTTGTAATTGCGTCTGATGCACGGCCTCTTGCAGGGCGTTGAAATGCGAAATCACGTAATCGGGCGAAAAGTCCTGCACGGGCCTGTCCGTGTAGCCAAAATCCACGGCGATTACCGGCAAAGATGCAGCTTTGGCAGTGTCGATATCGGTTCTTGAATCGCCGATCATGATGGCATTGGCAATATCACCGCCGGCGGCGCGGATGGTATGAAACAGCGCGCGCGCGTCGGGCTTTTGCACCGGCTTGCCAGCGATGACACATGAATCCTGACCGCAAATGGCCGCGAAACGATGGTGAATATCATGCGCTTTCAACAGCTTAAGCGCTAAAACTTCCAGCTTGTTTGTGCAGACGGCAAAGCGATATCCCTCACCCTGCAAGGCATCCAGCGCCGCAACAACCCCGGGAAATAACGGAGAGCTGTCGGCAAGATGATCGGCATAGTGGCTGATGAATTGGTCAAACAACTGTTCCAGGCGCGCATCATCAAGGGCGACGCCCTGCGCAGCAAATCCACGACGCAGCAGCGCCCGTGCTCCGGCCCCCAACAGTGAGCGGGCTGACTCAAGCGGCAGAGGCGCAATATCGCACGAGGCCAGCACGTAATTTAAGGTGCCCATCAGGTCCGGTGCCGAGTCGACAAGGGTGCCATCAAGATCAAAAACAAGGAGTGGTTTCATCATGCGTTGGCATAGCGCGGCGAGCCTGTTTTGCAAAAGCAATAATTGGCTAAAATTGTAACTAAAATCTCAGCTTACCCATAGGAAACCTTTGCTACTGTTTGGCCATAGAGCTTGTTTCAAATGCTTGAAGGGGAAACGCAATATGCAACTTGTCACCGAATTTACGATCAACAACCGCCCGGCCAGCCGCAATGAAGTGCATCTGTTGCAGGAGGCACTGCGCCGCGCTTGCAACTCGGTTTGGAACAAGGGCGTCGCGCCACACTTGGTTCTGGCTGCCATTATCGCTGAGGCCGAAAAAGGCACGCGCGATATGCATGGTCTGGTGAGCGCTGCCGGCCAATTGCAGAAATCGGCTTAAAGGCGCTCGCTTTCGTCAACGCCGGTTTGAATTTGCCACAGTCTTGGGTGATCCTATCACAACGTGATTCGATTTGCCGTTCGATATGTCTTTTCCTGCCGGAGTTCCGCAATGCGCCCTGCCCTTATGATGAGTTTTTTGCTCAGCACGTTAATTGCTGCGCCTGTTTTTGCCGCGACGTTTGAATTTCGCGCCTCGCCGCAGAAAAACCTGAACCGGGTTTACCGCATTGATAAATATACCGGGGAGATGGGGGCCTGCGAATATGGGCTTACCCCGGGAAAAACCGAAGTCGCAGCCGACGCGCTCGGCGTGACGCTGTGTTATCCCGCCGGGGCTG
>JANXSV010000352.1 GCA_025356505.1 Methylovirgula sp. | reverse complement strand
CCGAATAGCAGCGTCGGGAGCGGTCAATAGCGAGTCTCGAAGCCAGAAGCGCTTGGTCATGCGCTCGACCGTTCCAAGAATGACTCCGTTGGTGTCATTTACCTCGACCTCGCCTTCAACCCGGATCGTCATCGTTTCGATAGGGCCTTCAAGCGAAAATGTGTGGGTTATGTTGCCAAAAGGGTCTTCGTCTCGAGTCAGGCGATAATCAGCATCGATCTCGACTCGCCAAAATCCAACATATTGTCCGTCGTGATTGCGCGGCGTGAGCCGAAGAATTTGAATAGCCGATTGAGCCGGCTCGCTATAGGTGACGGTCGTGGCATGTTGAACTTTTAAACGCATTTGCCCTCAAAGAAGATATTGTTCAGCCAGGGACTTACCCAGCTTGTTGTTTTCGTCAATGAAGGACGCGATGAACTCATGCAACCCGTCTTGGAATAGGTCACGGATTTTTGCATTTTGTAAATTCGTGTGGATGGTTCTGGCATTGCGCTGGCTGGGACCTTGGCGACCGTATCTCTCGGCGAGCATATTAAGCTGCTGGTTGATTGCAGCGTAGACAGCAATCAAGGATCTGGGTTGCTCCGGTCTAAGGATCAAAAAATCCGCGACCAGCCAAGGCTTAACTGTTTCGCGGTAAACCCAATGGAACGACGTCAGTGCCGATACAGACCGCAGCAAGGACGTCCACTGAAAATAGTCAAGTCCGCCGCCAACGGGTTCGTCTGCTGGTAGCAAAACATGGTATTTGACGTCTAGCAGCCGGGCAGTATTGTCGGCGCGCTCAATGAACATCCCGAGCCGTTCGAAATAAAAATGATCGGTCCGCAACATGGTACGATAGGCCGCGCCATCAAATTGTAGCGAAGCGTCTTTGATTTCATTCAAAAAGTCATAAAGTTTATTGCCGCTGAGATCTTTCAACTTGATCGTCTGCATCCTCAACCACACGTCGTTGACCACTTCCCACATCTCGGAGGTAAGTGCCGTGCGTACGGCCCGCGCATTGCTGCGGGCGATCTCGATGCAGGCGCGAATCGAATTTGGATTGGCTTCGTGAGCGACGAGAAATTCAATTACGTTTTCGCGCGTGGCATCCTCATAATTTTCAAAAAACTCATCCGAACAAGCGGCGGAGGCGACCGCCCCTTCCCATTCATTTGAGGTGCCCGCAAAGGCGGAAGGAAGCGTTGCCAGCCGCGATGCCACATCGATAACCCGCGCTAGATTTTCAGCGCGTTCCATATATCGGGCGAGCCAGAAGAGATTGCTTGCAGTACGGCTTAGCATGTTGAAAACCCATATTAATTACAAATCTGGCAGCTTAAGCCCCGTGTCGGGATCGCTTTGCCGCCACTATTCCATCACCCAAGTATCCTTGGTGCCGCCACCTTGAGATGAGTTGACCACGAGCGACCCCGCCTTCATCGCCACACGGGTAAGCCCCCCAGGTACAATTTCAACGCGGTCCGCGCCACTGAGCACAAACGGACGCAAATCGACGTGGCGTGGCGCAAGGCCCGCGTCTACGAAGCAGGGCACAGTCGAAAGTGCGAGAGTGGGCTGCGCAATGAATCCCTCAGGGTGCGCCTTCAGCTTCGCCCTGAATGTGGAAAGTTCATCTTTAGAGGCATGCGGCCCAACCAGCATGCCATAGCCGCCGGATCCATTTACCTCTTTCACAACCAGATCCGGTAAGTGATCGAGCACATGCTTTAGCGAGTCACTTTCGCGGCACCGCCAGGTCGGCACATTCTTGAGAATTGGCTCCTCACCGCTGTAAAAGCGAATGATTTCAGGCATATATGAGTAAATCGCCTTGTCATCGCTAATTCCCGTTCCAACAGCATTCGCCAGCGTCACATTTCCGGCTTTATAGGCGGACATGAGCCCTGGAACGCCCAGCGTTGAATCAGTTCTAAACACCAGAGGATCAAGATATTCATCGTCCAAACGACGATAAATCACGTCTACACGTTGTGGACCCTCGGTTGTGCGCATGTAAACACAGCTGTTTCGGACGAAAAGATCGCGCCCTTCAACCAGTTCAATACCCATTTTATCGGACAAAAACGAATGTTCATAATAGGCCGAATTATACTGTCCGGGCGTCAGCAGAACGACATTTGGCTCGCGCGAAGCTGTTTTTGGTGCCACAGAACGCATGCAGGCGAGTAATTTGTCGGGATAATCATCAACCGGCAAAATTCTGTGCTGGGCAAACAACTCCGGAAACAGGCGCAACATCGCTTCGCGATTTTCGAGCATATACGAGACACCGGACGGCGTACGCGCGTTATCCTCGAGAACGTAGAACGTCTCGGCATCAATTCTGACGATATCAATCCCCGAAATATGGGCATAAATGCCCCCGGCAGGCCGAAATTGGGTCATTTCCGGGCGAAATGTCGGATTTTGCAGGATCAAATCCTCGGGCACGATTCCGGCACGTAAGATTTCACGGCCGCCGTAGATGTCACCCACAAATGCATTGATGGCTTTGACCCGCTGCTCAAGACCTTTTGTCAGAAAAGCCCATTCCTTTGCAGCGATCATCCGCGGCACAATATCGAACGGAATCAGCCTTTCAGTGCCCTGAGCATCCCCATAAACGGCAAATGTAATGCCAATTCTGCGAAAAAAGGCTTCAGCCTCTGAGAAACGGCTCGAAAGAACTTCTGGAGATGCTTGGGCAAACCACGCGCTTAATTTGGAATAGACTTCGCGAACATTGCCATCAGTGCCAAGCATTTCGTCAAAAATTTGCACTCACCACCCCTTTTCGGCAACCGCTCCAAATCTTACCTGCGGCGCGGCGAACTTTTCTGAGCAAAATCTATGCCTAATCGAAGCTCCAGGTCAATTTTATTAAAAGACAGCTTCACCGTTTGCGTCATGCCGTTTAGGGCTGCCGCCCAGGTTAACGGATGCCAAATCCTGGCGGAGGACGCTGCCATACCTTTCCCAAGGCTTTTGCGGGTTCAAATCTAGCCTATTTGTTACTATAATACCGTATTTGACGGCCAAAAACACGCCATTTTCATCTTAAAAGGTTATATATTACCGCACAATCAGGCCAAACCAGACCAAATATAGTCGGCACCGTCCCAAAACTTTGCCAGCGCCTCCCGCTGCGCCTTTTAATGCCCCATTTTTGAATTGTGCCCGCGCAATGTCTGAAATAGGCTCGAGCGAACTTTATGCCAGCGAACACTGTCTCGCATCACACAGCAACCTATGTAGCGATTGGGGCAGCGGCAACGCTGCTTTTGTCTCGCCGAAAACTGACACAGCGAAGGAGTTGAGCATGACACTTGCGACGGGAACACGCGCTGCCTTAATTTTAGGCACAGTCTTGTCCCTATTCGTGCAGCAGGCTGCGGCGCAAACTGATGAAAAACTCATCAGCCTCATTTCCGGGCAGCAACGCGCTGAAAAGAACCGCGTCCGCGACATCTATCGTCACCCGGAAGCAGTCCTGACATTTTTCGGCATAAAGCCTGACAGCGTCGTCGTTGAAATTTTGCCGGGCGGCGTTGGCTATTGGACTGAAATCCTCGCCCCCTACCTCAAAGACAGCGGCAGCTACATTGCCGCGAATGGGGAAGATGGTGTGCCGGATTCGGAAGGCGCCAAAGACGTCGCCGCGTTGAAATCAAAAATCGCCAGCGATGGCGGCCTGTATGGCAAGGTTCAACTTTCAACCTTCAAGGCCGATCTGCCCAAGATTGCGCCCGACGGCAGCGCGGATTTCGTCCTCACCTTTCGCAATATCCATAATTGGATGGCGAGCGGCGAAACCGCTGGCGCCTTTCACGCCTTTTATGCGGCCTTAAAGCCGGGCGGCGTACTTGGCGTTGAAGAACACCGCGGTCTGGCGGATCAGCCACAGGACCCGCTGGCAAAATCCGGCTATGTCCGCCAAGATGTCGCAATCAAAATCGCTGAAGAGGCCGGGTTCAAATTCGTGGGCAGTTCCGAGGTGAATGCCAACCCGAAGGATACGAAGGACTATTCTGTCGGCGTTTGGGCACTCCCTCCCACCTACCGCCTCAAAGATCAGGACCGGGAAAAATACGCTGCTATTGGCGAGAGTGACCGCTTTATTTTAAAATTCGTCAAACCCTGACACCTGCGGGCTAGCGAACCATCGTTGCGAACATTCCCACCGCTGCCAGCGCCATGACTGCGGTGGCTATCCAGCCACCGATGCGCAATCCGGTGGGCAATGCAAACCGCCCCATCGCCTGTCTTCTCGAGGCCACGAGCATCAGGATGACCATCAGCGGCACGGCAATAACGCCGTTGATGACGGCACTCCAGAAAAGTGCCTTCACGGGGTCAAGCGCGCTGTAGTTTAGCGCGAGGCCAACCGCGGTCGATGCTGCAAGAACGCCATAAAATCCTTTGGCGCGGCTGAAGGTTTGCGCGAGGCCCACTGTCCAGCCAAGCGCCTCCCCCACGGCGTAAGCCGAGGAACCTGCCAGAACCGGCAACGCCAGCAGACCCGTCCCAATGATGCCCAGCGCAAATATCCAGAAAACGAAGGCACCCGCGACGGGCCTCAAAGCTTCAGCCGCCTGCGCCGACGTTTGAATATCGGTGATGCCATGTGCATTCAGCGTGGCTCCGGCTGTGATCATGATGAACAGCGCGACAAGATTTGACAAACCCATGCCCAGATAAGTGTCGAGGCGAATGCGCACAAAGGCGGCCCTGGCTTGGTGCGGCGCTTCCATAAGCGGGAGCGCTTCTGGCTGTTCGGCAATCTCTTCGACTTCCTGCTCCGCTTGCCAGAAAAACAAATACGGACTGATCGTCGTCCCGAGAATGGCTACGACCACAGTCAGATAGTCGGCGTCCAGCTTGATATTCGGCAGCACCGTGCTGCGCGCCACCGCCAGCCACGGTACGTCTACAGCAAAAGCCACTGCCACATAGGACAGCAGAGACAGCGTGAGCCATTTCAGCACGGAGACATAGCGCGAATAGCGCACGAAAATTTCAAGTAAGACCGACCCCAGAGCAAACATCAGCAGCCAAAGCAGCGTTGGTCCACCCGCGACAAGTTGCAACGCAGCCGCCATAGCGCCAAGGTCGGCCCCGATGTTGATCGTATTGGCAACCAGCAACAGGCCCACCAACGCGTAAAGCAGAGGGGCCGGATAATGCGCCTTGATCACTCCGGCAAGGCCGCGGCCCTGAATGCGCCCGACGCGCGCGCAAATCTCTTGAATAACGCACATCAACGGCCAGCTTAACAGCAGCGTCCAGCAAAGCTGAAAGCCGAACTGAGCTCCTGCCTGCGAATAGGTGGCTATACCGCTCGGGTCATCATCGGACGCCCCCGTGATCAGCCCCGGCCCCAAAATCTGCATGAGTTTGGGCCCCTCAGGCGTTTTCACAGCAACGGCGGGTGACCGTGGAGTCCGTTGTTCTGACATATTGCTTCCTTCCAAGCCTGAGGCCCGCAAAACTTGATACGGATAATGAATCAGTGCCGCCTGAATATAGCTTAAACTTACCCGCCGCCTTCGCCAGACTATTCGGTGCCCATCACAAGCCCCTCGATATCATGTTTCTGCACGATCGGCACAAGCGCTTCGACGACGCGGCACACCAGATGTCCGCGCATGTCTTCAGGCAGCGCATCATAAAACGCCTGTGTCACCATCATATCATGCAGGGCGGCATGACCTGCGCCGGGCGCGTCGACACCAAGAACCAGAACGGGACGGGAAATCGGCGAGGCATGCGCCGTGCCGCGGTGAATGGTGAGGGCCGAGCGGCATGAGATATCGCCCATCTGCGGGAACTTTCGCACGCCTTTGGACGCAAAGTCCGGCCAGATTTCAACGGGAGGAAACATCTCGTGTTTCCACGTCCGGCCATCTTGCCACTGGGTGCCAGGCGCGATTTCAAACGGTCCCATATCCGGCGTAACATCGACACCTGTAAGGTTAAACGCCAGCGAGGTGATCCTGTGTCCGTCATAGGTCTCGGCCGGCGATGGGAAGTCACGATGCCAAGGCTGATTTTTCGCGCCTTGAAACGGCGTGTCAAAACCGATTTCCACAATGTGATACTCCGGCCCGCACACGGCCTCAGCCATACCGCGCACAAAAGGATGGGTGATGAGATCGACAAATCCGCGAAAATCCTCCGGATGCGTCTCAACATACCACCGGCGGGGGCCTCGGCCAATCGCGCCGCCTGGACGCTGAATGGCGGACCAGAACGCCGTCATCATGTCTTCGCGCATATCGTCGACCCAGCTGCGCGAAAAGGCACCTTTCATGCCAACAATGCCATCCCGATACAGCGTTTCCACTTCGGCGGCGAAAGCCCCGGAGGGCAGAACAGAGGCATGTGCAGTCATGGCGCGCTCCTTTGCATCAGGCTCTTAAAACAAAAATCTCAGTCATTTGGGCGGGATAATCGCGCTTGCAGAATAACCACGACCAGCAGGAAAAGTCCGCGGATGACCGACTGCCAATAGGCCGACAGGCTAATCCAGCCGAGGCCATTTTCGAAGTTCAGGATATTGAAAATCAGGCCGAGAAGCAGGACGCCTGCTAGAGTGGCTCCCACCGAACCTACGCCCCCGGTGAGCAATGTTCCGCCCACCACGACCGAGGCGATGGCAAATAATTCCCATCCAACACCCTCGATAGGCTGGCCCGCGCCAAATTGGGACGCCAGAATCACCCCCGCCAAACCGGCCAAACCGCCGCTTGCCAAATAGACCAGAAATTTGATCCGGTCTGTGCGCAGACCCATCAGGCGTGAGGCATCCTCATTGCCGCCAATGGCCAGCACGGTGCGCCCGGTACTGGTTAAGTTCAGCACCAGCGACGCGATGATATAAAATACGCCCGCGATGATCGCCGGGATTGGCAGATTCAGAAAATCTCCCTGCCCCAGTTCAGTAAAGCCGCTCTCATAGGATACGGATACGGACTGGTTTTTCGACAGCAGCAAAGCACTGCCGCTGGCGGCAAGCATGGTGGCAAGCGTGGTGATGAAGGGCAATATGCGCAGCCGCGTAACGATGAGCCCGTTGATACAGCCGATGACAAGGCCGGCGAATACCCCGCCCAAGGTCCCGATTATGACGCCGTACGGACTGAGCAAAGCCGCGACCACGCTGCCCAGCGCAGCCGTTGACCCGACCGAAAGATCAATACCGCCGGTCATGATGACAAAACACATGCCGAGCGCCACCAGGGCGAACATGGAATTATAGCGCAGCACAGTCGAGATATTGAACAGACCGAGAAAATGCTCGTAGCGGACCGCGCCAAACAGCAGCAATAGCGCCAGCGCCAGAACCACACCATGCCGGCCAAGGCCATTCATGATCGTCTTGCTGATGCCTTGCGAGCCGGTGGGAGTGATGCTCTGTGTCATGCACGGGCTCCGTTCTGGCGCTGCAACCACACAGCCGCGACGATGATCGCCGCCTTCACAACCAGCGCCGCCGCGTCCGGAATGCCATTGGCCAACAAAGTAAAGCGCACAAGCTGGATGATGAGCGCTCCCATCAAGGTGCCAAGCACCGAAGCGCGCCCGCCGCTCAACGACGTGCCGCCAACGGCCACAGCCGCAATCGCATCGAGTTCCATGCCGAGGCCGACGAGATTGGCATCGCTCGAAGAATTGATCGCAATCACCACAAGTCCGGCGATACCTGCACAGATACCGCTGATGAAATAGACCCATCGTTTGGTTTTACTGACCGGCATACCGCAGAGCCGCGCCGCGCGCTCATTTCCGCCAACGGCCAAGATCTGCCGCCCGAACAAGGTGTTCCGCATCGTCCAGGTGGCCGCAGCCACCAGAATGATCATGACGATCACCTGCACGGGAATGCCGAACCAGCGGTCGAGCCCGATAAACTGGAACTGCGGCACTTTGAAAGCTTGCAAATTTCCGTTGGTAACAACCTGCGCAATGCCGCGCCCGGCTATGAACAAAACCAGGGTGGCGATGATCGGCTGAATTTTAAAATGCGTGATCAGCCAGCCGTTGAACCAGCCGAAGGCACCCGCAACCAACACGGACACCACCATAGCAACGGCGACGGCAACATAGATATTGCCAAAATGCACAATTTTGCCGAGGAAAATCAGCGGTGCCAAAGCCCCGGCAATGGCCATGAGCGAACCCACCGAAAGGTCAATACCGCCGGTGGCGATCACCATGGTCATACCCACCGCCACGATGACGATGGTGGCAACCTGCGTAAGATTGACGTTAAGCGTCCGCACTGACAGAAAATTCGGCGTTGCGATCATATTAAAAACCAGCAAAGCCAAAAGCACGATCAAAGTGCCGTGGCGCGCAAAGAAATCCTGCCAGCGGAAACTGCGCGAATTAGGAGCGCTCTGCACGAGGTCGCTCATGATGCTGCTCCTGCTGCGGTGGTGGCAGGCTCGCTATACGCCATGGCCTGCATGATCGCCTGTTCGCTCAAATCCTTATGTGCGAACTCGGCAACGGAGTGCCCCTCCCGCAGCACAAAGACCCGGTCGGCGCCTTCGATCACCTCTTCAAGCTCCGAGGAAATCATCAGCACAGAAAGCCCATCCTTTGCCATAGCATTGATAAGGCTCTGAATTTCCGCCTTGGCACCAACATCTATACCGCGTGTCGGTTCATCCAGAATCAACAAGTCCGGGTTGGTTGCCAGCCACCGCGCCAGCAGCACTTTTTGCTGGTTTCCGCCAGACAATTCACGGATTTTCTGATTTGGTCCCGAACATTTCACGCCCAGTCGCGCAATGAATGTCTCGACTATTTTGGCCTTGGCAGTCTCATCAACGATACCGGCCTTGCTAAGATGCGGCAGCAAGACAAGTGTGAGATTTTCCGCCACGCTCATATCCGGAATAATGCCATCGAGCTTGCGGTCTTCAGAACAAAAGCCGAGCCCCGCCGCAATCGCGTCCGCCGGATCGCGCGGATTGAAGGCGACGCCATTGAGCTCCACCAAGCCGCCCTGACGCTGATCTTCGCCAAAGATAACCCGCGCTGTTTCGGTGCGCCCTGCCCCGAGCAACCCCGCCAGACCGATGATTTCGCCGCGCCGCATGTTAAAATTGACATCGAGGACCTTGCGCCCCGCCCGCAGATTCGAGACTTTGAGCAGCGGCGCTTCCGGCCCGCTCTGGTATTGGAATGTGCGATCGCCAAAGGCTGTCGTGTGGCGCGAAACCTGCGCAATATCGCGGCCGAGCATGGCGGCAATCAGCTCAAGCTGGGTGAGGTCCGCCATTGCTGCTGTTTTGACACTCTGCCCGTCACGCATGATCGTCACGCGATCGCAAACCTGATACAATTCGTCCAGTTTGTGGCTGACAAAAATAACCGAAACGCCATCCGCTTTGAGTTGGCGGATGACATCGAACAAAACTCCCACTTCGCGCTCATCAAGCGAGGATGTCGGCTCATCCATAATCACCAGCTTGGCCTTGAAGCCAATGGCTCTAGAAATTGCAATCATCTGCTGGGTTGCAGTGTTAAAATTCATCAGCGGCTGGCGTACATCAATATTGATGTTGAAACGGGCAATCAGCGCCCGGGCATCTTCATACATCGCAGGCCAGTCCAATAAGCCGAAGCGACGCTTTTCGCGCCCGAGACAGATATTTTCCGCCACAGATCTGTAGGGAACCAAATTGATTTCCTGATAGATCGTGCTGATACCGCCCATCTGCGCCGCTTGCGGTGACTCAACATCGAAACTCGCACCGTCAAACTGGATATCACCGGCATCTTTGCGGTAATAGCCTGTGAGGATTTTGATCATGGTCGATTTACCGGCCCCGTTCTGCCCGACCAGAGCGTGAACTTCCCCGGCGTCGATTTGCAACGAAGCAGCGGAAAGGGCTGGAATACCGCCGAATGCTTTGCTGATGCGCTGCATTGACAAAAGAGAGAGTGCCATTCGAACCCTTAAATACAAAGAGGCGTCATCATTTATGCGCCAAATGCACACCACAGAGGCTTGATAAGCGGCGGTTACATTGCGCAGCATTCCACACAGGTCGAAATGCGGCAAGCGCCGAAAACGGCCTCGCGAACTCCCCAACGCGCGCGCATCGAAGCCCGGTTAGCGTTGAAGCCGCTTTTGCCAAAACGCTATTGTTCCGATGTCCCGCTTTTCAGCCCGTATGGTCAAAAGCTGGAGCCTGACGTGATATCAGGCTCCAGCCTCAAGCAGAGCGGTTAGATCAGTAAGACGTCGCGATGCTCGCAGCGGCGTTGCTCATGTCGTAGAAGTTATCTTTGTTCACCATTGTCGGAGGGATCTTTTCACCCTTCGAATATGCGATAGCAGCAGCATAGGCTGCGGGCCCGAAGCGTGGGTTGCACTCGACAGTTGCGCCCATCTTGCCGTCGATGATCGCCTGCAGCCCGTCCTTTTCGCCATCGATTGATACGATCAGGATGTCTTTACCTGGCTTCTTACCGGCAGCTTCAATGGCAGCGATAGCGCCGATCGCCATTTCATCATTGTGGGCATAGATGACGGTGGCTTCCGGATGCGCCTGAAGCAGGGATTCTGCAACCTGACGACCCTTGTCGCGGGCAAAGTCACCCGTTTGCGACGCCACGATTTTCATGCCCGGATTTGCAGCGATGATATCGTCAAAACCCTTCTTGCGATCATTGGCAGGTGAAGATCCTGTTGAGCCTTCGAGTTCAAGAATGATGGCCTTGCCGCCTGTTGCCTTAACCAGCCATTCGCCAGCTTGCTTGCCTTCAAGTACGAAGTCGGAGCCGATGAAGGTCACATAATCCACGCCCGGCTTCGCCAGAGTTGCATCAACGTTACGATCGATGAGGAACACGGGGATACCGGCTTTTTTCGCAGCCATGACAGCTGGAATCAACGGCTTTTCTTCACGAGGGGACAGGAAAATCGCATCGACCCCCTGAGCAATCATGCTGTTGACGTCGGCAACCTGCTTGGCAGCGGACCCTGCTGCGTCTGTGTAAACAAGCTGCCAGCCGAGCTTCTTGGCTTCTTCCTGCATGGAAGCGGTTTGCGCCAAGCGCCATGGATTGTTGCTTTCGGTCTGCGCGAAACCGACCTTGTATGTTGCTTTTGGCTTCAAAGGCGGCAGGCCGTCAGCATGGGCGATGCCAACCGATCCGGCAGCAATTGCGACGCTGGCGAGCAACATCGCGCGGCGCGTCATCGAGAAACGTAGTGTTGAGACCATGGTATTTCCTCCGGGAAACTGTTTGTGGCCGCTTTATGAGCTGGCGGCTCGGATACATAAAAATGCTAGAATGTTAGCAAGTCAAGCCCAAATGTCAGACAAATGATTTTTTGACATGACTGCTTGATCATATAATTACTGATAATATTTTCAGTCAAGTAGCATTTCAAGCAGGCATGTCCATTGCATACCTTCACCAATCTATTCTAAGGCTGCGGGCAGAACCTACTGATGTGCACGGCGGGAACAAGGCATAGCAACAACAAGACTCCGCTAACACTAAGACTCGGCCAAAAACGAGACTTCGCCAAAAGGACCAAACTGCCGATGATGAAACGCACGTCTGAATCAAAGGTTTCGCGCATCTCGCTGCAAGTTGCGACCGGACTTGAAGACGTGGCACCGCGGAGCCGCCCGACCATGACCGATGTTGCGCGCCTGGCAGGCGTGTCACAGTCGAGCGTGTCACTGGTGCTCAATCAGATGATCGGCGCCCGCATATCCGATGTAACGCGAGAGCGCGTTTTAGGGGCAGCACACGACATTGGCTACGAGTTACCGGGCTTGCGCCGGGTTCAGCCTGTTAAAGCTGACCGCAATATAATCGCCTATCTGGTTGATGAAATCTCAACCAGCCCGCATCCAGTCGTCAACCTCGATGGCGCGCGTGACGCCGCGTGGGAATCCGGATTTCTGGTGGCGGCGCATGTAACCCGTTCCAACCCGGAGCTTGAAGCTGCGACAATAGCGGCGATTAAAAGTGACATGAACGTCATTGGCGTGATTTACTCGACGATATTCACCAGAAAAGTGTCTCCGCCCTCGGCGCTGCACGGCATTCCCACCGTACTCCTGAATTGTTACACCGAAGATCGGCGCTTTCCTTGCGTGGTACCGGGCGAGGTTTCCGGTGCCTTTGCCGCCACGCAATATCTCATCGGCAAAGGGCATCAGCGTATTGGCTTTATCAACGGCGAAGTCTGGATGGATGCAGCGGTTGACCGCTTGAAGGGGTTTCGTCAAGCCCTCGCCACGGCTGACATTGCATTCGATAATCAGCTGGTCCGAGAAGGAGATTGGCTGCCGCTGCAAGGATATCGCATGGCCCGCGAACTTCTGGCCCTTCCGAAGCGTCCGACCGCGATTTTCTGCGCCAATGACCTGATGGCCATGGGCGCAATGGAAGCCGCCAGCGAGATGGGCCTGCGGGTGCCTGGGGACGTCTCGATCATGGGCTATGACGATCAGGAATTGGCGCGCTATACCCACCCCCCGCTCTCGACACTGACCCTGCCAAATTACGAGATGGGACGGCGGGCAATAGAGTTATTGCTGGATTTGAGCATCCACAAAAAGCCAGTCCGGTCAATGACTTATAAGGTTGACGGCCCACTGGTGGAGCGCGGTTCCGTGGGCTCCGTTCCTACCGCTACCTGAGCCAACCCGTGATCCCTGCGACCAATAATGGGCGGTGTTGACAGAGCCTCGTAGCTGCCAGCGGAGTTCAGCTTTGCGGGAATGGCCGTCGTGATAATGACTATATCTTTGGGAAAGCTCTAATTCTTGACGTAATGTGCAGTACGCGCGAGGTTACACGCCGTTGGCTCAGTTTCGCCGCGCGTTCATATAGCCCTGCAGCCGCTGAACATCGTCGTTACTCACCCGCAACCCGAGCTTACTGCGCCGCCACAACACATCTTCCGCGGTGAGTGCCCACTCGCTATTCATGAGATAATCAACCTCAACTTGCGTCAGATCCGAA
This sequence comes from Methylovirgula sp., assembly GCA_025356505.1. Classification (GTDB taxonomy): domain Bacteria; phylum Pseudomonadota; class Alphaproteobacteria; order Rhizobiales; family Beijerinckiaceae; genus JANXSV01. The sequence goes on along the minus strand of JANXSV010000352.1, from coordinate 83 downwards.
CCGAAATTCTCGCCCATATCGGCCAAGCTCGACGCGCCTTTCGCAATCTCGAACGCAAAAGTACCATAGGCGCGCACAAGCCG
>JANXSV010000346.1 GCA_025356505.1 Methylovirgula sp. | reverse complement strand
CATTCCGAGCCGATCACCGGGACCCCGCAGCTCTGGGCCTCGACTATCACCCTCCCGAATTGCTCGCGCACCGAGCCCGTTGTGCGTGTCAGCAACACAAAAACATCAAGATTTCGCAGAAAGCTAGCCACGGCTTGCGGCGTATCCCAGCCCCGAAGGGTCACCCGGGCGTTCAATCCCAAAGCAGAAATGCGATTTTTCAGCGCCGCGAGATATGGCCCCTCGCCCATGATGGCAAAGGTTACGTTGGATGGCAGACCAGACAGTGCCTCCAGCGCGTCGTCCAGACCCTTTTCCTCGACGAGACGCCCGACATAGCCCAATCGCAACGCAAGGCCCGGCGTGGCTGCAGCAACCGGCCTGTGCGATGGGCTAAAATTGCGCTGGTCGACGCCATATCCCAGATCCGTGACGGGTCCGGCGTAACCGCAGGCCCGCACAACGGCGGTAGCCTCGGGACTGCGCACCAAAACATGGTCGGTCTTGCTTAAGACAAACCGCCTCAGGCTTTCGAATGGAAAGACCAGATGTTTTTGGATATTCTGATCAACTTCAAGAACATAGGCGGCATTTTTCCGCAAAAAGCAGGCGTGGAGAGCGACGATGCTCCAAGGCTCTTCCCACAGATGAATGACATCCGGCTGAATCTTGCGAATAAGTTGCCCCAAGCCCGGGTAAAAATGCAGATACCAGCTGGCAATTGACGCTCTCGGGAACCAGATCGGCAAAACATGAACATGGATGCCCGGGTCATCCGGCGCATCCGCCTCGTACCAGCGCCCGAATTCAAACCAGCGCTTAGGGACAACGAGGTGCACCTCGAGATCGCTTCGCTGGCCAAGCGGATGATATCTCAAGCGTCCGGCATCCCGCTGGACCCCGGTATGCGCAATCGACAATACGCGAAGAAGTCTTGGCTCAGACACGTCCCGTTATCCTCGCTGCTACGGCCGTGGCTCCGGATAAATGGGCCTCAATCATTGCCATACTCTGGTGAGAACCATTGAGAGTGATGCGAGGCAGGCTCAAAAACTGGTTTGGAGACCGCAAAAACCCCTTAATTGTGGTTGCCGCCGTGGTAAAGCCTGCCTTTTGTGCCAATTGAAAGTCGCGGATTCCGCAATCTGCCCCCCGTCCATAGGGAAATGCAAAATGCTGAATGGGTAGGTTCAGCTTCTCTTGAAGACGTTTGCGACACCCCGATAGCTGCTCGAAGGCGTCACCGGCAGCAAGCGACGCAATATGCGGGTGGGTGAGCGTATGTCCGCCAATTTCCACAAGTGGATCATTCTTAAGTTGGGCGAGCATATCCCACGTCACAGCATGTTTGCGATGGATTTCCAAGGCGTTTGCCCCGTTCAACTCACAAATACGCGCGTAAAACTTATCTGCATCGAAATTGTCGAAACGGCGGGACACAGTGTGGAAAACTTTGCGTTTTAACTCAGCCGTTGAAACGTCTAAAGTCTCGTCCTCCAGAATGAGTTGATCGCGGTTGAGTAGAATATCCTCCAGGCCAACATGCCATAAAGTCATGCGTTCGTCCGGAATTCCCGAGGTTACAAACAACGTGACCGGTTTTTGGTGCTCACGAAACAACGGCACGACATCCTCAAAAGTATCTCTGTAACAGTCATCAACGGAGAAATTTACGAATTTTTGTTTGGATTTATTGACCGATGAGGTGCGGGCTATTGCCTCATCGAGCGTTACGATATCCCAGCCGTTATGCGACAGATGCCGCAGCACTTCATCAAGGAAGTCGAGATTGAGGTAAAAATCGCGATTTGGCAGAGACTGCCAAGCTTGAGCAGAGGCAGCCCTGTGGAAGGTAAACAAGCAGCCGCGAAAGCCCAAGAATTGGTTCACGATTTGCAATAAAGGCGAAACCATAGCCGCAACGCTCATGATTTTCGCCTCGCTGATGGTGTCAAGACGAGAAGTAGCTTTGAAAACAGCCTGCCAAGCAAAGCCGGTGCAAGCACCCGCCCACCTAAGATCATAGCACATATGCAGACCACACCTGCCAGAGCCAGGCGCGGAAGGGTTTCTTGTACGCTACTCATCACGATAACCCCGAATGCTGCCATTGCCACCGCCGGTATCGCCGCAAGACCTATCAAATACAAAAGCTTGAGGCCGCAGCGCATTGCCAAAGCCGTCGCGCTCAACAGCACAACCCCGCGTACAGTCTCACTCAGGCCAAGCAACAATGGGCCATATTCGTGCAGCGACGGAATATTTGAAAACACGAGATTTGTTGCCAGATTTGACAAATATGCCGCAACGAGAATAAGCGCCGCAGTGGTATTGCGTCCAACAGAGTTCAACAGGCGTAGCAATATCCAGCCAAGCGTCGATGCCCACAGGCCAAACGCGATCCCGCGCATCGCTTGACTGGTGAGTTGTACCGCAGTTTCGTTGAATGCGCCGCGCGAAAATACCAGTCTGGCGATGTCCGGCGCGAACAGTCCAAGATAGACCGAAGCCGGCAGGGCAATAGCTAGCAAGGGCCGGGCGATCGCTTGCATTTTCGCATTATAGTCGGTCGTCGGCGTGGCCGAAAGTAGCGCCAGCCCCAGCGGCTGGCTGACAAACAAAACCGCGCTGTCCGTGATCGTTCGCGCGTAATCCAATGAGGCTACGGCACCCACTGCCAAACGCGACGCCAATATGCGTTCAAACCAAACATTTGCCTGATCCGCAACAGGAACCGCCAGTAAGGGCCGCAGTCGCAACCAGAATTGATGGGCGGCCCTCCCGACATCTGCAACACTCAAATCCCGGAAGTCGAGCGACCCGTCAAGAATCAGCGTCGTTAATCCCCACACCCCCAAACCGTTAAAAGCGAGCGCGAAAGACCATGCCAGCGCGGATCGCCACTCGGTTAGCACGAGAATTAACAGGCCGACAATGACTGAAATGTTGAGCAAACTCGCTCTGATCGTGGTCAAGCGCGAGCGACCAAATGCAATTTCGCCCGACGCCAGCACATTGAGCATCACCGATGCAGGCATGCCGAGTGCCATTACTCTCAAAAATTGCAATGTGATCGACTGCGCCTCAGCAGAAAACCCGCCCACCATAAGACTAACAAAAATGGCGCCAAAACCAATGACGAGAGACATGATGATGACGCCAACAATGGTCAAAGCCACAGTCAGGGCTGCAAAGTTTTTCGGGGCGTTACCCGACTCCTGCCAGCCACGGTGCATAGGGATAAGTATCGTAGGTACACTTTCATTCTGCAGCAGCGCCAAGGGCAACATAGATCCTGTGACAGCAGCACGAAACCCATCCGCGATGATGGAGGCTCCGAATACGTGAGCCATTGAAATTTCACGCACAAAACCGAGTGCTTTGCTGAAAATCGCCCCGGCCATGAGCAGAAGTGCGAGTTTTCTGCCAGAGTTCATCGAAGATGGTTCAGTCAATGCGGTGGAAACTGGCGTTTCGGACGGTCCCGGCATGAGTATTAAGACGGCCACATCGGCTTCATCGCTGGCGCCATCGGCCGACGAAGCCAGTCCCGAGGGACGGTTCGGCAACCATTTTTTCAACCAGCCGGGAGCTCTATCGCTAAGGGCTTCCTCGAGGCCGGTTTTTTGGTCGGAGGGCGTACCCATCACGCCCTCTCCAACACTGTGTTTGACGGAGTAATGAGCAGAACTGCAAACGCCCAAAACAAAAAAGCCAGTTCGCCAGACAAGAAGCCCGCGAGAGGAATTTGAACCAGCGCGCCGCACCCCAGTGCACCCACAACCACACTGTGCCTGTCGCGCTGCGCTAGAGCCGAAAAAATCATCTTTCCAGCTGCCCAGGCACAGGCTGTTAAACAGACCAACCCTATGACAATGCCCATGGTGAGCCAGCACGAAATAATCATGCCATCCACGGCAACAGTCCCAGCAGAACCCACGTCAATGGTGGAAAAACCTGAACCAATTAGCCCGGAATCCGGTTTGTTCCAAAGCCATATGAATTGCTCCAACCGCTCTCGCGCGCTGCCATCGTCTGCCCCCTGCCCGAGCGTGGCAAAGCGGTCTGATATCGTTTCACCAAATGGAGTGAGCAAAGCGATGAAAATCATTGCGGCAACGCCAAAAATTGCGAACGTAGCGCGTGATCGTGTCGGCGAGAACAAAATACAAAATCCGATCGCCGCTGCCATGACGAGCCATGCCGTTCTGTACTGTGAGAGCATTAACGCTATGGCCGCCGGTGCAGTTAACAGCAGCGGCAAAAATCCGACGCGTAGAAATAATACCAATATGATGCCGATAGTGGTGAATGTGGCAAAACTTGCAGGTCCATTCATGACGCTGTAGGTGCGTATCAGGTAGGGAAGCGGCTGTCCTGCAGAGAGAATTGTCGCATATTTCATCCAATTACGATCCCAATCGGGAGGATCGATATACTGATATATGCCATAAAGACCCATGAGTGGCAAAACGACAAGAAACGTGGACGTCGCAGCTTCAAGCATTTTTTTAGGGTCTTCACCGCGTAAAAGGACGCTCGCGGCATAAATTAGTGGCGCAATGGACTTTACTGTGCCTGAAGCTGCGTCATTGAAATCTCCTTGGAAAAGCGTAAGCGCTGCTCCATACACTACACACAAGCCGACAGTGATGATCGGCGCAATCTGCGTGTTTGCAAAGGTTTTACGCCCGAAAGCGTCCAAAAGAGAGATGCCGGGGACGGTAATAGCCACGAGAGGGCCCAGCAACATGAGGCTATTATAGTCAAAACCAACAGTGAGATCGACGTAGCGACGCACGAACGCACTAAAACAAAATAAAATAAGCGTACTCTGAAGATGCGCCGCCGCGCTTTGTCGCCAAGAATAGTATCCAACCGCACCACAACCAGCAACAAACAGCACCCTGGACAGAGCGCCGAGGGTCGGACCGACGATCACTGTAACCAGCAGCAAGGCTGCCGCGAGGAGCCAGCCTGGAATAACCAAGCTGAGCTGCCCATCCGACTGCGCTTCAGGAGCGATTACAGCGCGGCTCATGGCACCACCGCTGAGTCCAGTTGCTGCAACAGCAGCCGGATTGACTGCTGCATGAGGGCCACAGAATAAACGGTTTCGGCTCGTAGTCGCGCATATTCCAATTGCGCATCCGGTAAACCGTGTCGGTTTAAAGCGACAAGGATCGCGCTTTCCAATGCTTTAACGTCTCCAGGGGGCACAAGCGCGCCCGCTTTACCGTTCTCAAGAATTTCGCTGGAAGCACCCGCTGAACTAGCGATTATCGGAACCCGCGCAAGCATTGCTTCAACAAGTGTGAGGCCAAACGGTTCCGCATCCACAGATGGATGAATCACAACGTCAACGGCCTGCATCAAATGCGAAACATCGTCTCGATGCCCTAGAAACCTAACTCGATCTTGCACTTGTAATTCCGTGACAAGCTGTTTCAACTGATCCGCGTAGATTTGTTCGCCGAACAGGGGTTCTCCAGCAATGATTGCAGAAACGCCAGAGCAGCCCGCAAGCGCGCGAATTACGACGTCCTGCCCCTTCCAGGGCGCTAATCTGCTAAAAACGCCTACGAGAGGCCCTTGAGGCAAAGACAATCGCTCTCGCAGCTGCGTTTTTGTTTCATCCCCGCTTGCGGATCGCACACCATTTGGCACCACAACAGAGATAGAGGCCTTTCCGCCTGCCTCGACTAAAGCATCACGAGCGGCTTGGGACGGAACGATCACTAAAACCGCATAGCGATTTGCCAAAAAAACCTGCATTTTACGCTGCTTTGCACCAAAGTGCGCCGAACTTAGAATGTCGTGTAGGTGCCAAACCAGCGGCTTTTTTGAAAAAACGCTGGCCAGAGCGCAAAGGGTAAAAGCCTTTTGCGAGTTCGCATAGACGATGTCGCACCTTCGGGTCACGCTGATAATTTCACGCACAAGACCCATCAAGCTTCCCAGCATCGGCAGAGCTAAAAACAGTGAGTTGGATCGGCGCACTTTAGCTAAGTTGCCGCCATGAGCGGCCACCTTGACGTCTGCACCGGCAAGTTTGAGTGCCTTAGCAAGCCGACCATCTTCAAACACGAAGGCCTGCGCGTCTGGAAACCCTTGAGCCACGTCAATCAAAACGCGCTCCGCCCCCGAAATGGCCCCAGTATGGCTTACGAAGACGATTTGCGGAGATTGCATCAGCTTGCCCGGGCGAAGGCCGGAGAAGAAATCGCAGCGTTCGCGCCTTGGCCTACGTTCGTAGGCTCGGCCATGGTTTTGACTGTGCCGGCGACGTGAGCCCCCGCTGCCGTCAATTCCTGCACGAATCCGGCCACGTCTTCGGAGGCGAAAGCGGCGGAGCGCGCACACACAAACACGCAGTCGACCGCAGAACTCAAATTGCCTTTGTCTCCACGCAAGTTTGGCGGGCCGTCGAAAATTACCATATTGAAACGAGTCGCCCAGCGTAAAAGCGCATAGAGCCCATCTGAGCCGGTTTCGGAGCGACTTTTGGGTCCGGGCTGGCCAGCGGGCACGGTAAAGAGGTTGGGCGTATCCGTGGCGAAAATTGCGGCTTGCGGCAGGATTGCCCGCGCCAGAATTCCGCGAGCGCCAGGCGTTTCTGCCAAATTGAAAAGCTTTGAGAATACCGGACGATCAAAATCCGTTTCCACAAGCAGAACCCTGCGTCCGTTCATGGCAGCTTGTTGCGCAAGAGCAACGGCAGTCAAGGTGCGGCCGTGCTGACCTTCCGGCGACGTGAACAATACAGAACGCGAAGATGCGCCATCGCTCCCCACGTCTATCGCAGCTAAAATATCGCTCAATCCACCCTGAAAAGCACCATCATGACGGGCTGCTCGAAGCGCCAAGGGGAGGGAAACTGCTTTTTGCCCCGTCAGGACTGCAGTGAGATTTCGAACACCCGAGTCGACCTGCGGCAGGACTGCGACTGAAGGCACGTCAAGACGTTGTGGCTTTTTCGCAACGATTACGACCCGCTTACGCCTGCGATCCACCATGAGCGCCGTAACGAAACCCAATATGGCTCCAACTGTCAGCCCACCGGCCAAGAAAGGTATTTTTTTCGGGAAAAACGGTATGATCGGCAATTCCGCAAGGCTAACCAGACGAGTGGTACCTGCCAGAACCCGCTTCTGCGTTTCAAGATCACCAACTTTTTTTGTCAGCTCGGCATATTGGGTGCGTTTGATCTCGGCATCGCGCACAAGATCAGCAATCGACGCCTCGTCGTCTGACGCCGCTCCTGCATCCGATTGAACTTTGCCAAGTTGCTGACGCAAACTGTTAACTGTCGCGTCGGCCGCATCAAAATTACGTTGTGCGCTTGCCGCGATGTTGGTCATCTCAATATCCATTCGCCGACGCAAAGAATCCTGCTCTTGCTGAAGCGCAATCAGGGAGGGGTGGCGCGGCCCCAACGTCGCCGAGTTGCTGGCAATCTGACCGGCAATTGTCGCCATCTGCTGTTTCAGATCACCAATTGTACGGCTGGCGATGACGGTGGGTAGATCATTTAATCCGCCGTTTTTCGCTTTTTTAACTTCGTTTAGACGCGCCAGAGCCTCGGCCCGCGCAGATTCGGCTAGGTTTAGGCTCTGGCTGGCGCTCGACAGCCGCTCCGAACTGATCGGTGCGACCCCACCCTTGACCAGACCGTTTTTACGCCGGAACGCTTGAATACGGTCCTCATCTTCCTTTAACGATGCTTGGAGCTGCGCAATTTGCTGCTTTAACCAGTTTGCAGCTTCCTCGCGCGTTCTGACGGCTGCGGCACGCCGATCATTCAAAAATGCAGTCGTCAGAGCATTTGCCATAGTTTGCGAAACGTCAGCGAGCGGTGAGTCATAAGCAATCGTAATCACACGGGAGCGGCCAGACGCGGAGATTGAATAATGCTGCTGAATTTGGTCAAGCAACTTATCATTGCTTTTGATGTCACCGCTACAAGACACGTCTGCGCCAAGCGGAATCACACCGAGCAGTTTTGACGACCCACGCGCTTGGCACTCACGCAAGATCGCGCTCTGGACGTCCGGTGCATCGACTGCGATGCGCAAAACGCGGGCAGCTTTGACCAGCAAAATCTGACTTTCCATATCAGCCGGGTCACCCGATCTGTCAAAGCCAGCTGCGGCTTGCGCATCAAGACCAATCTCTGGTTCAGCGACAATCACGGACCCCGTGGCGACGTAGCGCGTCTGAATGACGATCAGCGCTAAGACAGTCAGGAACAGTGTGCCTAACAGAGCACTCAAAAATGCAAATTTGTTCCGAAGCAAGATCGAAATAATGTCATCCGACGACGTCGCAGCCGCTTTACGTGAAGGGTCTGAGATCGTGTCGGGTTCTGACATCAAACCAGCTCGTGCTCAAATGCGGATGAAGTTTCAAAACTGCGCTGAGCCTCCAATGGAGAACGCACACGCTTGATCTGCGCCTCGACAAATGTTTTGATTTCATCGCGAAACCTTGATGCAGAAAACCTTTCGGCTTGCTGCCTGCAAGCGGCGCGCGAAAATTCCCCTTCGACAGTGATAAACCGCGAGACGCACTCCGCGATTGCGCCAGGAGTCGGCTCAGCAAAAAACATTCCAGTCTTGTCTGTGCCATGCGCTTTAACTGTCTCGAGCGCTCCGCCTCTTCCGAGTGCAATTACCGGCGTTCCTTCGGCTTGAGCCTCAACAGGGATTATTCCAAAATCCTCTTCCGCTGCAAAAATAAAGGCGCGCGCCGTGGCCATAAGCTGGCGCATTTCTGAGTCGCTGACGAAACCCTTGAACACGACGTTTGGTCCGGCAAGATCTTTAAGTTTTTTGGCGTCTGGCCCGTCGCCCGCAACCACAAGCGTCAAATCAGGCAGCGCTGCAAAGGCTTGGATGATCACATCGATATTTTTGTAAGCCACCAAACGGCTGGCCACAAGGAAGTGGTCTCCACGCGCCACCTCAGCGGATACGGCTGAAAGCTCAACCGGAGGGTTGATGACTGTGGCCACCCGTCCGTAGATTTTCAAAATGCGCCGGGCGACAAATCCGGAGTTGGCTATCATCGCATCGGGACCGTGGGCCGTGCGCACATCCCAGATGCGGATGTGGTATAAAATCATGCGCGCGATCAGGCTTCGAAGCCCTTTGTCCGCCTTTGACTGCCGCAAATATGCGTTCTGCAAGTCCCACGCATAGCGCATCGGCGAGTGAACATAGGCAATGTGAACCTGATTGGGGCCGGTGAGAATGCCTTTAGCAACGGCGTAGCTGCTCGAAATGACCAAATCATATTCAGAAAAATCAAACTGCTCGATTGCAAATGGCATCAGCGGGAGATAGGCGCGATGCTTGTGCGTAATAAACGGCATTTTCTGCAAAAAACTGGTTTTGACTGTCGCTATGCCAATCTTGCGGCGGTCTTCATCGCCCAGAACGTCGAACAGGCAGAAAACATCTGCACCCGGATAGCATTTCAGCAACTCGTTCAAAACGCGTTCGGCACCCCCGATCACATACAGCCAGTCATGGACAATAGCCACGCGCATTCCATCAACCTTAAATTAGGAGAAACTATCAAAATTTAGAACAAAATTAGACCAGCCGGGTTAAATCTTTCATAAGCGGGCTTCTGAATGCCGAAGGTATCCTGCAGCCGGAGGCCGTCAAATATCTGGCACCATGGCAAATATCTGGCATCTTGGCTTGTGTGGGCATTTGGCCTCAGCGGGCATTTTGGCTTGCAAAAGAAACTCGCAAGCCGCGTGGCCTCTTCATCCGAACGAAGTTTTAAATACAATTTCGATCTTGGTTAAAATTGTGGCGGAAGGTTATTTTAGGTCAAAATTGCCTAAAATGCCGTATTTATTGCACATTTGAGGTCGCTAAGCAGGTTCCTCAGCCGGAACGCGAGCGTATTGACGTCACTCAACACCCATTATAGCGGGCCATTAACCCCTTTTTCGCAGATTGATTTTCCCAATTGTTTACGAAGGCCCGGTAGCCTTATTTCAAACTTGACTTGCAATATGTTTCTGAGTGGTTTCTCGAAGGATTGAAGATGAACGACGAAATACGGTCACTGATCGGCAAACACTGTAAGCTTCCCACCGACGTAGCGACGCTGTCAGAAACTGCAGACCTTTACGCGGCAGGGCTTAGTTCATTTGCCTCGGTGCAATTGATGTTAGCGCTGGAAGACCGGTATGACATCGAGTTTCCAGAAGCAATGTTGAACCGCAAGACCTTTTCCAGCATCGGATCCATTGCCGCTGCACTTCGGCAAATCGTTCCCACCGGAGCTGCCGCATGACGTCGGCACTTGCACCCAATCTGATGGTGGACATTGTCGCAAGAGCAAAGCGTGTGGGGTCGGTGGCGGCAGCCCATGCCAGCGACGTTGACCGCAACAGCCGTTTCCCTGCCGAAGCAATCGGAGCGCTTAAAGCAGAACGGTTGCTCAGCATCATGATCCCGAAGGTGCTCGGCGGCGAAGGGGCAACAACAGCCCAAATATGTGAAGTTTGCGCCATTCTCGGCCAAAATTGCTCTTCCACCGCGATGATATTTGCCATGCATCAAATCAAGCTCTCGAGTTTGGTCGCGCATGGTGTCGAAGCGAACTGGCACCGCGACTTCATGCAGACAATCGCCCGCGATCAACTTTTGCTGGCATCTGCGACCACCGAAGGCGGCATAGGTGGGGATTTGCGCAACTCGATTTGTGCGGTTGAGCGGCATGGCGATAGTTTTTCGCTCGCCAAGGATGCCACGGTCATTTCGTATGGTTCAGTCGCGGATGCCATTCTCGTCACCGCAAGAGCCAATCCCGATGCGCCCTCCTCCGATCAAGTGATGGTGGTGGCGGTCAAAGGCCAATATACCCTCGATAGGACCTCGCTTTGGGACACTCTGGGTATGCGCGGAACCTGTTCAGAGGGATTTAAATTTAACTGCACCGCACCGGTTGAGCAAATATTGCCAAAACCCTTTGCTGAAATAGCGGCACAATCGATGCTTTCAGCATCGCACCTGTTCTGGGGCGCGCTTTGGTATGGCATTGCTTCGGAAGCGTTCAACCGCGCGCAGTCTTTCGTAAAAGCCGCAGCGCGGCGCGCGCCAAGCGTAACGCCGCCCGGAGCAATGCACCTCGCAGAAGCAGCCGTTACGCTGCAAACCATGCGCGCAACCCTGAAGGAAGGCGTTTTGCGCTTCGAGGCTGCCCGCAAAAAACCGGACACGATGTCGTCCATCGGGTTTGCCACCGCTATCAATAACGTCAAGGTCGCTATGTCGCAGTCGATGCTGCAAGTCATTGATCAATCGCTGCTCATCTGCGGCATTCTTGGGTACAAGAATGATACGCCATACAGTCTCGGCCGCCAACTCCGCGACGCGCATTCGGCGAGGCTGATGATCTCGAATGATCGTATCCTTCTCAATACTTCCAATCTTCTGCTCATGGCGAGAGCCGACTCGAGCCTTTTAGGACTTTAAATGCTAGACCAATCCAAATCTCCTGTAGGCGACGCCGCTCAGCTCGACTTTCTCAACGCTCTGTTTGACAAAGGCATCCTTGTCGATACCGGTGTTGATGGCCTTTATGGCCGATCAGGTGAATTTGAAGATGTGCTCAACCGTTTCGACGCGTTGGTTACGAAACATGGGGCGGCGGACAAGGCCGAGGCAATGCGTTTCCCGCCTGCCATGAGCCGGAAAACTTTCGAAACTTCAGGATATCTGAAAAGTTTTCCGCAACTCGCAGGCACGGTTCACTCCTTTTGCGGAAACGACCACGACCACACGACTCTCCTCGAACGGGTGGCGACGGGCGAGGATTGGACCAAAGACCAGCAGGCCACCAATGTCGTGCTCACGCCAGCTGCCTGTTACCCGTTGTATCCGGTTATCGCGAAACGTGGTCCACTTCCGGTGGAGGGGCGTTTATTCGACCTGCAAAGCTATTGCTTTCGCCACGAGCCGTCGCAGGACCCTGCCCGCATGCAATTGTTTCGGATGCGCGAATATGTGCGCGCCGGAACGCAAGAGCAGGTGCTTGCCTTCCGCGAAAGCTGGCTCGAACGTGGGCAGAAATTGATGCGTTCATTGGGTGTCCCGCTCGAAATAGACATCGCCAACGATCCGTTTTTCGGACGCGCCGGCCGGATGATGAAGGCCGGGCAGCGCGAGCAAGGGCTAAAATTCGAGCTGCTCATTCCCATAACCAGCACTGAGAAGCCTACCGCCTGCCTGAGTTTTAACTACCATCAAGACCATTTCGGCCAAACCTGGGGCATAGAGACCGCTGATGGCGCCGTTGCGCACACCGCTTGCGTCGGATTCGGACTTGAGCGGGTGACGCTGGCCCTGTTCAAACATCACGGCCTCGATCTGGCAAAATGGCCAAAGGCAGTGACTCAAGAACTTTGGGGCTAATTTTGATGGCTTCCGCCTGCTTTCCCGGGACGCGGCTGGAAGGATATCAACGCCACGCCCTGCATGACAGCGCCCGCGCTTGGCCGGAAACAAATTGCTATGTCGATGTTTGGATCGAAATCCTGTCACAGTTGGGGTTGCAACCTCAGGCTGCGCTGGCTTTTACGCTGACTCAAGACTTCGAAGGCGATCAGTTTACATTTTTCAAATACCCGCTTGAAGATCTTGAAACTATCTATGGCATTAAGGTGCAAGAGCTGGCTATTTTTGACGATGTTGCTGCGCATATCACCCGGCAATTGGAGCGCAGACGGCTCTGTCTGGTTGAAATGGACAGCTTTTATTTGCCCGACACTCACGGCATCGCGTATCAGATCGAGCATGGTAAAACCACGGTTGCGGTCAATCGCCTCGACATTATTGCAAAATCGATGGAATATTTCCACAACGGCGGCTATTTTTCGCTCAGCGGCGCGGATTTTGACGGTGTTTTTCAAAAGAACCCAGGCGATGCACTGTTTCTCCCCTATACCGAGTTCGCCAAATTCGAGGGGGTGTTGGGCGCATCTGACACTGTTCGACGCAGCGTGAGATTGCTGTCGCGCCATCTGGCACGCAAGCCATCGCAAAATCCGATATCACAATTCGCCGCAGTGTTTCCCGACCAGGCGCGCGAACTGACCGCAAAACCGGAAGGCTTTTTCCACAAATACGCCTTCAACACGCTGCGCCAGCTCGGCGCAAACTTCGAACTGCTTTCGTCCTATTTGGCATGGCTGGAGCAAAACGGCGAGCGCGACCTTACGCTTTGCATCGCGGCGGCGGAGACAATCTCGAATACGGCAAAAGCCGCGCAGTTTCAGCTGGCACGAGCCTTAGCGCGGCAGAAATTCGATGCGCTTGGAACTCTTCTGGAACCTGCGGCGCAGGCATGGCAGTCTCTTATGGCCGATCTTGATGCAAGATACGGCCTCTAGTGTGATGCGTGGCTCGTCCAAAGATCTCAATCAGGTTGTAAAACTGGATCGCGGCTGGCGCACGGCTGCTGCGGATGCAGACAACTTGCAATTGCCAAAACAGCTGGCGGACGTGGACTGGCTTCCGGCAAAAGTTCCCGGCACAGTTGCTGGCGCGCTGAATGATGCCGGAAAGTTCGATCCATTCGCGCCCGAAGCGTTGCAGATGCAAGATTTTTGGTATCAGTGCGACCTCAATGGGTACGGCGAATACGAGCTTCATCTCGATGGCCTCGCCACCCACGCCGATATCTATCTCGATGCCCGATTGATCCTGACTTCGGACAATATGTTTCATCGGCATATCGTGAAAATCGTTTTACGCGGTCATCACGAGCTTTCCATACGCTTTCGCGCTCTAACTCAGGCGCTGACGCAAACAAAACCGCGGGCACGCTGGCGAACGCAATTGGTTTCAAATCAGGCTCTTCGCCATGTCCGGACCACTCTGCTCGGACATATGCCCGGTTGGTGTCCCAATATTGAGCCTGTTGGACCGTGGCGGCCGATATTTCTGGTAAAATGTCCTTCGTTGAGCCCGCACAATCTGTGCATTCAGTC
>JANXSV010000311.1 GCA_025356505.1 Methylovirgula sp. | reverse complement strand
ACACCATTCAAGATCTGGCATCCGACGACTGGAACCGGCCCTATAGCCGCGCCAAAGGCTGCTATCCCACCGGAACAGCGCAGCAGGACAAGTATTTTGCCAGTGTTGGACGGGTCGATAACGTCTATGGCGACCGGAACTTGGTCTGCTCCTGCCCGCCAATGGAAACCTATGTCGAAGCCGCAGAATGAAGACAGGTTGTAATCTGCAACCAGGAGTAGCCAAATTTTGACTACAACCTGAGAAGAAATTTGGTGGGTGCTGTAGGGTTCGAACCTACGACCCGCTGATTAAGAGTCAGCTGCTCTACCAACTGAGCTAAGCACCCACACCATGCCGGGGCCGGAGCCCCCTGCAAGAGCGCTGTGAGTAGCAAAGCGGGGTGGCTCTGTCCACCCCTTAGTTTGAAAAAAGCCAAAGTTCCGGCTTTAACCTACAGGATAGGGCTCAATCTAGGCCGCAACCTCCCGATCAGGGCTTCAGCCGGTCATTGATGGCCAGGTGAGCGCCCTTGGCAGCGCGAGCCTGCAGCTTGTTCAATGCCGAAATATAGCCGCGCGCGCTGGCCACAAGCGTATCAGGGTCCGCTCCGCGCCCGGTGACTGAATGGCCGTCATGCGCGAGCCGCACAGACACCTCCGCCTGAGCATCGGTGCCAGCAGTCACCGCATGTACCTGATACAGCTCCAGCGACGCTTTATGTGGCACCAGCGCATGGATGGCGTTGAAAATCGCGTCGATCGGGCCGTTACCTTCAGACCGGTGCGTTGTGGTTTTACCATCGATATCCAGCGTCAATGTTGCCGACTGCGGCCCCGAAGTGCCCGCAACCACCATCAGGCTGTCAATCTTGATACGGTCATGTGCATTGACAATCTCATCATCAACCAGCGCCTCAATATCCTCGTCATAAACATGCTTTTTGCGGTCGGCCAAAGCTTTAAAGCGCGTGAAAGCATCCTTGAGGGCATTATCGCCCAGTTCATAGCCGAGATCTTTCAGCTTTTCTTTAAACGCATGGCTGCCGGAATGTTTACCCATAACCAGCGAAGTCTTTGAAACACCGACAGATTCCGGCGTCATGATTTCATAGGTCGTGGCGTTTTTCAGCATGCCATCTTGATGGATGCCGCTTTCATGGCTGAACGCATTCTTGCCGACAATCGCCTTGTTATATTGCACGGGGAACGAGGTCACGGCTGAGACCAGCTTCGACGCGCGCATCAGCATATGGGAATCAATCTGGCTGTCATAGTGCAGCGCATCTGCCCGCACGCGCATAGCCATGACCACCTCTTCGAGCGCGGCATTGCCTGCCCGCTCACCTATGCCATTGATCGTGCACTCGATTTGGCGCGCGCCTCCCTGCAAGCCAGCCAGCGAATTCGCCACAGCCAACCCCAAATCATTATGACAATGCACCGAGAAAACCGCCTTGTCGGAGTTTGGCACGCGTAAACGCACCTGCTCAAACATATGCTGATATTCCTGCGGCAGCGCATAGCCCACCGTGTCCGGCAGATTGATTGTCGTTGCGCCAGCCTTGATGGCAAGATCGACACAGCGGCACAGATAATCGATGGGCGTGCGTGTTGCATCCATGGCGGACCATTCGACATCTGCGACCAGATTACGCGCCTGAGCCACAGTTTTTGTAATTATTTCAAGCACTTCCGTTTCACTCTTTTTCATCTGATGCGCCAGATGAATCGGTGAAGTTGAAACGAATGTATGGATACGACCGTTATGCGCATGGCGCACTGCCTGCCCCGCACGGGCGATGTCTTTTTCAATAGCGCGCGCAAGTCCGGCCACTGTTGCGCGCTTCACGCGGCTGGCAATAGCCGAAACAGCCTCAAAATCACCGTCCGAAGCGATCGGGAAACCGGCTTCGATAATATCAACGCCCATTTCATCGAGCAGGGATGCGACTTCGAGCTTGTCCTCAAAACTCATCGTCGCGCCGGGACACTGCTCGCCATCGCGCAGTGTCGTATCAAAAATAACGATGCGGTTTTTGTCGCTTGAGGTTTGCGGCATATTGTCTTGAGTTGAATCGACCTGAGCCATCGGGCTCTCCTAAAATGTGTAGTGAATAGAAAGGGTTAGGATATAAGCTTGAACACCCCCTGAGTGCCAGGGCTATAGCCCGGCCGACGCTCAGGGGCGTGTAAGCAATCCTAGAAGGAGAGCAGGCGCACGCGAAGCCGGGGCTGAAAAGCCCGCACAGTTCACAAAATTTGCAGCGCCAAAATTCACAGTCTTTCCCTTTTTTGCTGGCAGACTATA
>JANXSV010000309.1 GCA_025356505.1 Methylovirgula sp. | reverse complement strand
GGAACTTTCAATCAGAATGGCATCGGGAGGATTGTCCCGCTCAAGGATGTTTTCCAGCGTGGGGACAAGATCATCGCCGACACGGCAGCAGATGCAGCCGTTTTTCAACTCCACCACATCGGAGCAGCAGCTTTCGATGAGGTCTCCGTCAAAGCCCATGTCGCCAAATTCGTTGACGATGACGGCGAAGCGCTGGCCGGAAGTGGATTCGATCAAGTGTCGTAGCAGCGTTGTTTTACCGGCACCAAGAAAGCCGGTGAGGATGTAAGCAGGGGTTTTGATCATGCCACTAAATTAGCAGGGCACGCCGCTCATGTCATGCTCTAAGGTATCCAAAATCGCGCGCGCCGCGAGCGCGAATTACATGGCAAGCAAGTTACATTGCAGGCGAATTACATGGCAGGCGAATTACATGGCAGGCAAATCAAACTGCGATGTATCTTCATCTTCGGTTGCTTGCGATACTGGCGGCATGGGCGCAAGCTTGCGATATTGCGGGCTGGCAAGGCCAATGGGCGCTGGGGGCAGAATAGAGCTTGAACTGCGCGGGCGAGGCGTGAAGCTGGCCTGAGGCGCCATCACCGGCACAACAGGAGACTGGCTGATGATGCCCATCTGACCGTTGCTGTCCTCGCCCTCGGCATTGACATCGGCAGGTGTTGCGGTTCCCGGCAAAGGTGTGGACACATCTGTAAGCACGGGTTTGCAGACGCGGTACATGGTGCCATCACGCAGGATGCGGTGGCGGGCCAAGTCAACGTGGATATGGTTGTAGTGAAACATGTCGGAACCGGGCGCGAGCACAGTGGTAAAATAGGAGCAGGCTCCGGCCTGAACCTCGCGCAGGAACGCGCGCTCCTGCTCATCGGGACCTTTCCAGCCCTTTTGCACGTTGATTTCGCGGCCCGAGGCAAGTTTAAATCCGGCCACATCTATGGCGTTGCCAAAGGCATGTTCAGAGAGTGATGCGCCTTTGATGTGGTCAATGGTGCGGCAGCCATAGGAGCCCATGGTGTTGATCTTGACCACCTGTTCGCCGAAGCGCGCTTGAGCATAGGGCTGCACCACGTCTATCACCCATTGGTCGAGCATCGGCAGCATAGGGCAGGCGAGCGTGGCGCGGCTATCAAGGGCGACGCTGCCTTGTGCAAGGGCCGTGGTTCTGAAGGGATGATCCATGCCGCAAATTCCGGGGCCATCAATCGAGGGGGCCGGTTGGACATAGGCGGAGGTCTGCACAAGCTTTTGTGACAAACAGACGCTTTCCGCCTGAGAACGCCACGCGGGCCGCTCTTCACGACGAAAGATTGAACAGCCCGCCAAAATGGTCAGCAGGATGACGGCTGTCAAATATGGCTTAACGCTACGCACCATTGCTTACAAATGGCGGAACTTGTTTAAGATACGTTTAATGTCTCAGGAGAGTTATGTGTCTGCCATTTTACGCAAAGCCGAAGCTCAAGATGCGGGACTAATATTTGAATTCATCCGCGAACTCGCCATTTACGAAAAGCTTGAACATGAGGTGGTTTCATCGCCGGAAAAGGTGAGTGAGGCGCTGTTCGGAACGCATCCGCGCGTATTTTGCGACATTGTTGAGCGTATTGAGGACAATGGCGACATGACCCCTGCCGGATTTGCGCTGTGGTTTTACAATTATTCCACGTTCAATGGCCGCCACGGCATATATTTGGAAGATCTTTATGTGAGGCCGGCGTTTCGCGGGCTCGGGTTTGGCAAGATGTTGCTGAAATCCTTGGCGCGGCGCTGTATGCGCGAAGGCTTGATGCGGCTGCAATGGCAGGTGCTGGACTGGAACACGCCGTCAATCGCGTTTTATCAAAGTCTTGGTGCCAAGCTTCATGCCGAGTGGATCGGATGCCGTGTTGAGGGCGAAGCATTGGAAAAGCTTGGCAGCTGATCATCGCCCGAAACTGCGATTAGAAAACGTCCGGGAACCAGCATAAAAATGCCAGCACTCAGCGAAGCGCGTGCCGCGCCCGCGTGCACATGCACAACGGGCGGAGCTGCAAATGGCGCGACGCTCACAGTAACCCACAAGCGGGTTACTCGGTCGGCTTGGCGCGGTAGGCCTGCATGAATTCATCAAACTGCGCGCGGTCTTTGGCCTTGCGCAAATTGCTCAAATGTTCGCCAAAAGCTTTTTGAGCGTCAGCGAGCTTGCGGCGTTCCTGTTCGAGGCGTTCCAACTCGGCGGTTTTCCAATCATCGAAGGCGCTGTTGCCGGTGGGCGAAGCGCCCCAACGATCGCGCGCCCAATTTGGAGTCTGGGCCCAGTTCTGCTGCCATGTGCCAAAATTCGCGGCAAATGGCATCTGGTTGTTGTTACGGCGCATCATGCGCCAGAACAAAATCGCGAGGCCGAGCGGCCAGAACACGATAAATCCGAGGATCATCGCCACCAATTCAAACGGGTTGCCGCCGCCGCAACGGCGTCCAAACCGCGTCTGGTCAAAGTTGCGGCCGTTTTGCGGGCCCGCGCCAAAGCGGCGGCTGTTGTCGCGGTTCCATCCGCGTCCGCCGTAAGAGTCATTTTCGTGCGCACCATTTTGTGGCGCGTCGTGTGGGGTATCAGTTGCTGAAGACATGAGTCACTCCTGTCAGGCGATCGTCTTCAAAGGCGGCAAGGGGCAATGTCCGGTTACTGCGATGCCTGAGTTGCGAAGTCTATCTGGCACTGCGACGTTGTCTTTGCACTTTGACGTTACACCGATCGTCGAATGTTAATGTAACAAACATTTACATTTGGTGGCAATGGAATTTTTGCAAGTGGCGCTGTTAAATATTTTCATCTGGTGGCGAGGCCAAAGAGGCGTTGAGGCTAAGCAAGCATTGAGGCCAAACGCGGGTGAAGGTCAAAGAGGCGTTAAGGCCGGACACTGGTTAAGGCCAAAAGGCTCAACATCAGCGCCGATCCCCGCCTGTCAATACTGACGGGCTTTTATAGCGTCAGGGCGCGGCGAACTGGCTTTTGGCAAGCTGGTTGTTGCAGTGGCGCGCAGCCGCCTATCCTGACCGGCGGTGCACATCACATTTTCAAATAGCTGCATCTTCAATTGATGTTTGCGGGAGCCACCATAAACCCGACCATAAAGGGCAGGATTATGGAGCATTTTATGACTGTGGAATTGGCCCGCGTGCCGCAAAT